>DATKAT010000288.1:0-3219 GCA_035514675.1 Acidobacteriota bacterium
GGGAAAAATGGGCGGCATCCTGGCCCGGTCTTTTCTGGACAGAGGGCTGCTCAAGGCGGCCCAACTGGAAGCCACTGTCAAGCGGCCCCAGAGCACAGAAATTCTGGCAAAAGAGTTCGGGATCGCCGTTGGCGCGGATAACGTCGCAGCGGTTCGGCGCAGTCGAATTCTGATTCTGGCGGTCAAGCCCGGAACCGTGATGCAGGTGGTTCGGGAGATCGCCCCAGAACTGACCGACGACCATCTGATCATATCCATCGCCGCCTCGGTCACCTGCACCTACATCGAACGGCTGCTCGAGCGTCCGGTTCGGGTCGTCCGCGCAATGCCCAATACGCCCTGCTCGGTGGGCGTCGGGATGACCGGGATCTGCGCAGGCAAGCATGCGATTCCCGAGGACCTGGAGCTGGCGCGAGCGCTGTTCGAGGCGGTCGGCAAGACGGTGACGCTGGAGGAAAAGCATATGGACGCAGTGACCGGTCTTTCCGCCAGCGGCCCCGCGTTCATCTACATCATCCTGGAATCGCTGGCCGAGGCGGGAGTGAAGGTCGGCCTGCCCAGAGACGTCGCTACGCTGCTGGCGGCGCAAACGGTCCGGGGGGCCGCGGAGGTCGTCCTGGCCACCGGCAGCCATCCCGCCCTGCTCAAGGACTCCGTCACAACGCCCGCAGGCTGCACCATTGATGGAATTCTGGAGCTGGAGGAAGGCAAATTGAGAGTCACCCTCGTCAAAGCGGTGATGAAAGCCACCCAGCGCGCCGGCGAACTGGTCATGACCGATCTGTGAACCTGTTTTTAGTGCGAGGTGCTTGTATAGTGCTGAGTGCTTGGTGCTGGGTGCTTAGTGCCGGGTGCATACTGTTGGGAGCGCAATGCTTGGTGTCGGAGGCTGGTCTTCTCCAGAAGGGCGATCCTGCAAAGCTTTGGGATGCAGCTCTTGTGTTCGCGAGCCGAGCCTTCCTGCCATCAACCCGCAGGACTCAGCGCCAAGCACCGAGCACTTCGCACCGAGCACCTCGCACTCAGCACCTCGCACCCAGCACCAAGCACCCAGCACTCAGCACCCAGCACCTCGCACCTCGCACTTAAGCGTCAGCGATCGGTCCAACCGGGCCCTCTGACGACGCGTCCGGGCGTGGCCCCCGTGTGCTCTCCGTCGCTCAGCACCCGCACCCCGTTGACGAAGACGTGGCGAACTCCGGTTGCGAACTGGTGGGGGTTTTCATAAGAGGCGTGGTCTTGGATGTTGGCTGGATCGAAGACCACGATGTCGGCGAAGTGCCCGTCTCGCAGCTGGCCCCGATCCCGGATCCTTAAGTTTTCAGCCGGCAGCGAGGTCAGTCGCCGAACGGCTTCCTGCAGGGAAATGACTCGTTCCTCGCGCACGTACTTTCCGAGCAGCCGGGCGAAGTTTCCATAGGCCCGGGGGTGAGGGTGAAACAGCAGGAAGGGATCTTGCGGGGCGAAGGCGCCGGCGTCGGAGCCGAAACTGACCCAGGGAAGAGAAATCTTCCTGCGTATATTCTCTTCGGACATCAGAAAATAAACGGTTCCCACCCGGCTCCCGTCCTCGATCACCAGGTCCAGGGCGGTTTCCGGCGCGGAGCGACCCCTCATTGCGGCCACTTCGGCCAGCGTCCTTCCCGTCAAATCTCTCAGTTCGGGATTGCTAAAGCCCACCAGCAGCACGTTTTCCGGGCTTCCGGCTGCCAGATACAAATTCTCCCATTCGTCGGAGGGAGTCGTCATCTCGGCCACCACTTGACGCCGGATCTGCGGATCCTGCAGGCGGCGGGCCCATTCGTCGTATCCGCCTTCTTGAACCCAGGGGGGCATGGCGGCGTCCAGCCCGGTCGCGCCAGCCGTGTAGGCGTACATGTCGGCGGTGATTCGCAACCCTTCGGCGCGCGCCCGCTCCACCTTTTCGACGACGGCTTCGAGCTTGCTCCAGTTCTCCTGCCCGGCGGCCTTCAAGTGGTAGATTTCGGCCGGAAGATCAGCCTGTCGGGAAATTTCGATCAGCTCGTCGACGGCCTCCAGCAGCCGGTTGCCCTCGCTCCGAATGTGAGAGATGTACATGCCCCCGAATTCGGCCGCCACTTCGGCCAGAGCCGCCAGTTCTTCCGTGTCAGCGTAGAATGCGGGCGCGTAAATCAGGGAGGAGCCGACTCCAAGCGCCCCTTCCAGCATCGCCGCCCGCACGAGCTCGCGCATCCTTTCCACTTCCTGCGCGTCGGGGCGACGGTCGGCGTATCCCAATTCGTGTACGCGCACGGTCGTTGCGCCGACAAAGGAGGCGACGTTTGGAGAAACGCCTCGCCGCTCCAGATGCTCGAGGTACTCGCCAAGCGAAGTCCACGCCACGTCGTACTGATAAAAGGACTGGCGCTCTTTCATGACCCGCTTCATCTCGTCGTTCAGCGGCCCCATGGAAGAACCCTCTCCAAAGACTTCCAACGTCACTCCCTGCCGAATGTCGCTTTGTCCCCGGCCGTCGACGATCAGGGACTCGGTGGCCCAGCTGAGCATGTTGATGAAACCGGGACTGACGGCCAGGCCCGTCGCATCGATTTCAAGCGGGGCCGTTCCCCTGATCCGGCCGACCGCGGTGATTCTGTCGCCAGAGACGGCGAGGTCTCCGATGAAGGGGTCCGCACCGGAGCCGTCGTAGATGAGTCCGCCCCGAACGATCGCGTCGTAACGCTCGACGGGCTGGCAGGAACAGACCAGTGCGGCGAATGACAAGATGAAGATCAGTCTCATGAGGCGTTCCTTCCCGATGGGCGCCGCGGCAGGCGTCAGCTGGAGCGTTCCGATTTCAACCATACCTGATTTTAGTCCAAGACGGAATTATGAGAAGATCATTGGGAGATGAAACGTCATTCTGCGCTGATTCCGCTTTCCCACGATCATCACGAAGGTCTGGTGCTGGCTCAGTGCCTGATCCGGGGCTATTCGAAGGCGCCGGCAATCCAATGGCCCGAAACGGCCGAAGGGCAGTCCGCTGAGGTGGCGGCGTTTTTCGAACGAGCGCTCCATCCTCACTTTCAAGCGGAGGAGAGCGTCGTCTTTCCCGTGGCTCGGGAAAGACTCGATGCCGAAGGCCGGGAGCTGGTGGAACGCCTGGTCGAGGAGCATCGCCGGATGCGGGATTTGGCGCGTCAGGTCAGCGAGCAGCCCTCGAATCGAAGCTTGCTGCAGGAATTCGGAAAAGTGCTG
>DATKAT010000289.1:0-2818 GCA_035514675.1 Acidobacteriota bacterium
GGCTATGCCTCTTCGCCGCTCCTTTACCGGAATTCCCTTTACGTTCAAGTCCTGCACGGAATGAAGACGGACGACCCCTCCTACATTCTTCGTATCGACAAGAAGACGGGCAGAACGATCTGGCGCGTGGAGCGGCCGACCGACGCCATTCGCGAATCGCCCGACTCCTACACTACTCCCGCTCTTCTGAAATACGACGACAGGGTGGAGATCGTCATCACCGGCGGCGACTGCGTCACCGGACACGATCCGGAAACAGGAAGGGAACTCTGGCGGGCGAACGGCCTGAATCCCACCAACAATCCCTGGTTTCGGATCGTCGCCTCGCCGGTCGTCTCCGACGGCGTCATCTACGCGCCCACCCGCGAGAAGCCCCTGCTGGCGCTCATGGCCGGCGGCAGAGGAGACGTCACCGAATCGCATCTGCTCTGGTCGTTCGAACACGGTCCGGACGTGCCGACGCCGGTCACCGACGGGACTTACTTTTACAGCATCAACGACAAGGGGATCGCATACTGCCTGGACGCCAAGACAGGAGAGACGGTCTGGGGACCGGAGCGGCTGCAGCCGGGGACCTATTCCTCTTCGCCGGTTTTGGCCGACGGCAAGATCTACATCACCAACGAAGACGGAGTCACTTCGGTCATCAAAGCCGGGCCCCGGTTCGAGATTCTGGCGGAAAACGACGTGGGCGAGTATACGCTCAGCTCCATCGCCATCTCCCAGGGCCAGATCTTCCACCGGACCGCCGGGCACCTGTACGCGATCGGCGAGCGCCGGGCGGGGGATTGAGGGTTGGTTGGTGCTGAGTTCTGAGTGCTTGGTGCTTGCTGGGGGACTGGGACGGCTGTGACCGGTCCCGTTTGTTGCATTTTTCCACACCGGCGCGCGCCCGTGCCGCTGGCGGGCTTAACCCGCATTTCTCACGCTGCTTCTACTGCGTCGACGATGCACCGGCATCGCCTTCCTCCTCGCGCCTTGCATCCGCGGCGCTCTTCGTCGCCTCGCTACGAACCAGTGTGAGAAATGCGGCTTAGGGTTTGAAGTACAGCACCATTCCGGCGCCGAAGGCAGTCAGGAGAAATCCCAGATACAGCAGCGGATTGGGCGAAGTTTCCGGCGGGTGGATCATCATGGAGACGACGACGTTGACCAACGGAGCGCCGGCGAAAACCAACGGCATCACGTAGGTGGGGAGTCCGCCGCTGGCGAAGGCCCAGATGATGAACAGCGCGCCTAGCGCCCCCAAAACGCCTGCCGCTGTCGCATAGGAAAAGCCGAGCCCCGTAAAGCCGCGCAGCTCCCCCTGATGCCAGAGGCTCACGACCGGAACCAGCACACCGATCAAAAAGTAAGCCAGCCCGACGCACAGCAGCGCCCGCATCGAACTGCCCAGGGCCACCTGCCCCTTATGCAGCGCCGGCCCGTACATCCCCCAGCAGACCACCGTCCCCATCACGAAAATCAACCACGTCATGACCGCACTGTCTCCTTCCTCGCAGTTAAAGACCCGTCAGGTCCCTGAATTTCGGGATCAAAAGAGAAAGTTTAACCGAATCGGCAAAGTGACGCGCCCGATAAGTATTCCGCCCAGATGCAACAAACGGTACCGGGTCTGGAAAATTGCATTTTGGCTGAATTTCCAGAAAAACTGCTATTTCCTGAACCGGAGCCGCCCATTTCCGGGCAATTTTAGCCGAAGTGCAATTTTCCAGACCCGGTCCCGTTTGTTGCATTTTTCCTGACGCGATTCGAGCCGGTCCGCTGGAGGCTACTCCATCCGCCGGATCGCGACGAGCGTGAAGTCGTCGCCGCTGTACGCACCGTTGAGGAAGGAGCGCAGGTCCTTGCGGCACGCCGACAGCAGCTCGCGCAGCGGCAGATCGGCGTGGCGCCGCAGCGAGGCGGCGGCGCGGCTGACGCCGTATTCGCCCTCTTGCGTCGCCGCCTCCGTCAAGCCGTCGGTGTACAGAAAAAGGGTGTCGCCCGGTTTCAGGAAGAGTTCCCGATGGTCGTAACCAGCCTCCCGAAAGAGCCCCAGAGGCAGCCCGCCCCCTTTCACAGGCGGGACGCCCCGAGCGTCGGCCAGCAGGGGAGGCGGGTGTCCCCCGTTGGCCAGCTCGACCCGGCCGCCGGTAACCAGGCGTCCCGCAACCAGGGTGGCGTAGGCTTTCGGCAGAGTGGCCTGATTCAGCAAGCCGTTGGCGCGGCCGAGCAGCTCGACGAGCGAAATCTCTGGCAGCGCCAGCGCGCGAATCAAGGCGTGCAGATGGGTCTGGATCAGTGAAACCCCGCTCTTCCGCACGGGGCTATTTACCGCCGCCCGCAGAGCGGGCTTGAGGGGCTCCCGCCCCATGGCCGGCGGCGGAGCCACGAAGCGCTCAGCCGCCGAAGCAGTAGAGGCGGCCGTCGAGGTCGCCGACGACCAGGCGGCCTTGAGCGATGGCGGGGGAGGCGGAGATGGCGGCGCCCGCGTGAAATTCCCAGACTTTCGAACCGTCCTGCAGATCGAGAACGTACAATCGGCCGTCGTTGGAGCCGACGTATACGCGGTCTCCGGCGACGGCTGGCGACGAGTCGACTCGGGCGCGAGTCATGAAGGTCCAGCGGGCTTCTCCAGTGGCAGCGTCCAGGCAGTGGATCATTCGGTCTCTTCCGCCTACGATCACTTTTCCGTCGGCGACGGCTGCCGACGACTGGAACGGGAAATTTCGCTGCGGATGCGCATAGCGCCAGGCGACGGAGCGGGATGCCAGATCTACACCGAGGACCTCGTTGTTGAAGGTTCCGAAAAAGGCGCGATCGCCGGACAGGGCGG
>DATKAT010000290.1:0-3398 GCA_035514675.1 Acidobacteriota bacterium
AAGGCGCTCGACCGGGAAGCCATCGATCGCTTCGTCGACCGGTATTCCCGTCCGCTGTTCGGCGTGATCCTCAATTACACCCGAAATCCTTCCGACGCCGAAGAGATTCTGCAGGATACTTTGCTGAAGGTTATAAAAAAAATTGAAACCTTTCGCGAGGAAAGCGACATCTGGCCTTGGATGAAGCGCATTGCGATCAACAATTCGATAATGTGGCTCCGAAAGAACCGCCGCAGGCGCGCGCAGACCACTCAACTGGACGAGTCGCTGCCCGTTTTCAACCGGGACGATGAATTCGCGGAGCCGGTTTTCGGCTGGGCGATCAATCCGGAGGAAGTCTTGTTGAATTCCGAATTGGCCGGGGAATTGTATACTTCCGTGCAGTCGTTGCCGGCCGAATACAGGCTCCCCCTGGTGCTCAAAGATATCGAGGGATATCCCATTAAACAGATTTCCGCCATATTGGGCTTGAAAGAGGCCACGACGAAGACCCGAATCCATCGAGCGCGGCTGTTTTTGCGCGAGAAGCTGGCGGAGTACTTCGAGAGGAAGCGATGAAGGATTTCTTTAAGTGCAAGGAGTGCGTCGACTTGCTGTTCGATTTTCTGGAGGGAACCCTGGAGCAGAATACCGAACGGAAGCTCAGAGAACATTTGAACGCCTGCGCTCCATGCATCAACTTTGTCCGCACCTATGAAAAATGCAGTGAAATGACCCGGAGACTGAAAGAGCAGGAAGTCGACGTTCCGATTGAGGTGCAGGGTCGCCTGAAGTCTTTCCTGCACGAACAGGCTCATCTGCTTTCCGGGCCCGGGAAAGGCCGTAAAGGCGACGGCTCCTGAACCCGCCCGCAACGACCGTTGCAGCGCCCGGAATTTTCCGGCCGCCTCCGAACCGTTCAACGGTTTGGTTTCCGCCCGAGTTATTTTCGCTCCGAGGCCTTTTCCCCCAACGTGACGACGCGAGAGAGCTTCTCGGGTTGATCCGGATTCTTGTCCAGGGCGATGGCTTTGAAGAAGGCCAGAAACTGGGGCAGGTGCAGCATGCCGCAGGCTTCCACCTCCGGCTTTTTGGTGTCCCAGTCGAATGAGAAGTTCAGATCGGCTCTTTTAGCCAGCATTTCGGGAAGATGGTTCCCGGCTAGACAGACCTTGGCGCCCAGTTCCTGAAACTCTGAAATGACTTCGGGCAGGTGAGGGAAGTCGGCTTCGCCCGCAAAGATCCATACCAGCGAGCCTTCCCGGAGAATCGCGCGGGGGCCGTGCCGGAATTCGAACGTCTGCCAGGCCTCCACGACGGTTCCGGTCATTTCCTTCACCTTCAGCATGGCTTCGCAGGCAAGGGGAAAGAACGGGCCTGTTCCCATAAAGATGAGGTTCTTCTGATCCAGGCCGGCCAGCGCCTCCAACGGCTTTTCGTTTCCTTCCAAGGCGGACGCCAGCCAGCCGGGAAGGCGTTGGACAGACTCTCCCAGGCCGCTCCATGCCAGGAACGCGCCCAGTATCCCGGTGAAAGCCCGCGTCATCACGACGCTCCGCTCCCGGAGCTGGTCGAAGTGGATCGCCGTATCTCCAAGGCTCGCCAGCGTCGAGCCGCTGTCGCAGCTGACCGCCACGATGCGGCAGTCAAATCGCTCCCGAGCAATCCGGGCCGCCTCGATCGTTTCGGTCGTCTCGCCGCTGCGGCTAAAAGCCACCAGAATCGGATTTTCCTCCCTCTTCAAGATGCGCTCCGGATAGAGAATCAACTCAGACGAAGGCGTTGCTCGGACGTCGAGGCCGAGACGACCGCGCCAGCACTCGGTCACAAAAAGGCTGATATAGAGGGATGACCCGCATCCTGTCAGCAAATAGCGGTTTCCTTTCGACAATGGGACGGGAAAGTCCTCCAGCCGCGAAAGCGTCTCGCTCAGCTTGCGGCCCTGGCCTGCGATTTCGTCATAAGTGACGAACCGCTTCTTCATTTCTTCCATTTCAACCTTTCGTCGTTTCTCCCCGCATCATTCTGGCCGTTCCGTTTTCAAGATCCGGCCCCATCCGTTTCATTTTTCAGCGCCCGCCGCAGGGAGCCGTCCGCCTGACGCAGTCGGCTGGCAGCTTCTGGGCCGGACAATCCAAGGCTCAGCGCGACCACAGCCGCCCGCACATCCCCGGTTTCAGCCAGGATTTCGGAGGCCCTTGCCCGGGGAGCGCCGGTCAGTTCGCACACGATTCGCGTTCCCCTGTCAATCAGCTTGGCATTCTTCAAGTGGACATTGACCATCAAATTTTGAAAAACGTGCCCCAGTCGAATCATCACCCCGGTCGAAATCATGTTGAGGATCATCTTCTGCGCCGTTCCGGCTTTCATTCGCGTCGATCCCGCAATGACTTCGGCTCCCGTTTCAGCCTCCACCGCGATTTCGGCGTCTTCTGAAATCGGCGCCCCTCGATTGCAGCAGACAGCGACGGTCAGGGCGCCGATTCTTCTCGCATATTGGACCCCGCCTCGGGTGTACGGCGTCCTCCCGCTGGCCGCGATTCCGACGACGGCGTCCCGCGCAGTCAAGCCGGCTTCGCGAAGATCGGCCTCGCCCTGCGCAGGGTCGTCTTCAGTGGATTCGATCGAGGTGTAGCAGGCTCGATGTCCGCCGGCAAGAATGCCCTGAACCAGGCTGGGATCGACGCCGTATGTCGGAACGCATTCGACTGCGTCCAGAACGCCGAGGCGGCCGCTGGTTCCGGCGCCGATGTAGAAAAGGCGTCCTCCGTCTCGCATTCTGGCTGCGATTTCATCAATGGCCGCAGCGATTTGCGGCAACGCCTCCGCAACTTTCGGCGCCACCTTTCGGTCCTCCTCATTAATCCGACCAACCAGTTCCAGAGTCGAGACGACGTCGATTTCCTGAGTTCGGGGATTCCTCTCTTCGGTGTCCATAGTTGGATTTTCAGCGCTCCGAGGGCCGATATTGTAACAGGATTGCTCGTCAGGGGAAGCAAGTCGCGCAGGGCCGGAAAGTGAAAACGAACGTTCTGGAAATCCAGATCCGCTGCGCTGCATGCGAGTGGAAATGTCTGGCCCGGATTTTGCGCGCAGCTCCTGCTGCGGCGTTGGATAGCGACGCGTCTGCTGCGTTGCCGCTCCTTGGCCTCCTCGACGAACTGCACGAGTACGCCTGCGGGAGCTTTCGTCGCGCGCCTTGCATCCGCGCCGCGATCCGAGGCCTCGCGACGGACCCGCGTGCAAGATCCGGGCTCGCATACCAGGGCCATCAGCCTGCCAGGCTACCAGTTGACGATTTGCCGGCTGGAGTCGGGTTCGGTGCCCCCGCTGCCGGCGCCGTGTTTGGCAAGCACGGATCGCTTCCGGACTTCGCCGATTAAGGCGCTCAAATAAACCTCCAATCGGTGGAGGATGCG
>DATKAT010000291.1:0-2068 GCA_035514675.1 Acidobacteriota bacterium
TTCCCATTCTGGCGCAGGATTACTCCCAGTTGCGGGTGATCTGCATTCAGGCCCACCCCGACGATTGCGATTCCAGATTCGGAGGTTTGGCGGCGAAGTACGCCGCAGCGGGCCACAAGGTCAAAATCGTGTCGCTGACCAACGGCAACGCCGGCCACCAGGAGCAGGGCGGAGGCATTCTTGCGCAGCGTCGCCGCGCCGAAGGAATCGAAGCCGGCCGTCGCATCGGGGCCGAGTACCAAGTGCTGGACTATCACGACGGCGAGCTGCTGCCGACCCTGGAAGCGCGAAGAGACGTCATCCGACAGATTCGGCAATGGGAAGCGGACATCGTTTTCAGCTTGCGCCCCAATGATTATCACCCCGATCACCGATATTCCGGCGTTTTGGTCATGGATGCCGCCTATATGGTTACCGTTCCGAACCTGGTGACGGAAACTCCGGCTCTGAGAAGAAATCCTGTTTTCTTCTACATGTCCGACCGGTTTCAACGGCCCAATCCGCATCGTCCCGACGTTGTGGTGTCGATCGACGACGTGATCGACAAAAAGATCGACATGCTCGACGCCCACGTCTCTCAAATGTATGAGTGGCTGCCCTGGCACGCAGGAGTCCTGGATCAGGTGCCCGACGATCCCGCAAAGCGAAAGGAATGGCTGTTGGAGTGGCGTTCCGGCGGATTTCAAGTGCGCCCCCATTGGAGGGAGCCGTTGGCCAGACGCTACGGCAGCCTCGCCGATGAGATTCAGTATGCCGAGGCTTTCGAGCTTGCCGAATACGGCGGCCAACCGGATGAAGAGGAGATTCGGCGACTATTTCCCTTCTTTCCCGAACCATAGCGTCGCCATTCGTTCAGGCGCCCGCTTGCCGGAATCAGCGGGGAGCGACTGCATGCGTTCCATGCGCCGCCGCCGAGCGCGAATCCGGTCGCATGCGGCGCTCGGTCATACTTGGAGAAGAAAACATGGTTTTAACGGCTTCGAACATGATGGAGTTAGGGACCACAGCCCCGGATTTCCAACTGCCGGACGTGGTTTCCGGCAAGACGATCAGACTGGAGACCTTCTCCGACCGAAAGGCTCTTCTGGTCATGTTCATCTGCCGGCATTGTCCTTACGTCAAGCACGTCGAACAGCAACTGGCTCGCATTGGGCGCGACTATTCGGAGAAAGGCCTCGGGATCCTCGCAATCAGCTCAAACGACGTCTCGACTCACCCGGACGACGCCCCGGAACGCCTGCGGGAAATGGCGCTCAGGCTTGGGTTCAACTTCCCCTTCTGCTTTGACGAGAGCCAGGAAACGGCTAAGGCCTACGCGGCGGCCTGTACGCCGGATTTCTTTCTCTTCGACTCCCAGCGCCGACTGGTCTACCGCGGACAACTGGATGACAGTCGACCGGGAAACGACATCAAGGTCACCGGCGCCGACTTGCGTGCGGCTCTCGATGCGGCCCTGGCGGACGAACCCGTGAATCCCGATCAGAAGCCGAGCCTGGGCTGCAATATCAAGTGGAAAAGAGGGAACGAACCGGGGTGAGGGGGGCTGGTTTCAGGTTTCAAGCTCCAGGTATCAGCAGTTTGACCGGTCCTTCCTCAGAGTTCTTGCGGCGATCTGCCTCTCCTGGAAGCGATCCGGCTTGATCGCCGGATGTCGTAGCCGACGGGCCCGCTTCGAGGCCCGTCGATTCCGAGCGTCAAACGGAGAAATGCGAGTTAGTTCGGCGCTTCGTTGGCGCACTCGGTGAAATCCCGGGCGAATCGACCCGACCGAAGCGGGCGTGGCGGCTCTGACAATCGAGCTGCCGCGACCATTCGGAGGCATGGGCTACGCCCCTTTCACAGCCCGATAACAACCGATCCGATACTTGCGCGAAAAAACCTGAAACCTGAAACCTGAAACCAGACTCCTGAAACCAGACTCCCCGCTCTCCCTCATCTTCTCGCCGGCACGCGTTTCTCGAAAGGCGGAGGAGTCGGAATTCGGGGCGGATCGAGTTCCAGGAGCCGAAGCACCTCTTGGACGGCTCTTTCGAGTTGTGGGTCTCCCCCGCGCGCCATCAGGGTTGGA
>DATKAT010000292.1:0-5081 GCA_035514675.1 Acidobacteriota bacterium
GCCACGGCTTCGGGAATGCCGCCGACCCGGCTGGCCACGACGGGGCAGCCGGCGGCCATGGCCTCCAGGTTGATGATTCCGAACGGCTCGTAAATGGACGGGCAAACGAACAGGGCGGCTCCGCTGTACAGGCGGACCAGATCGGGAATCGGGACCATTTCTCGAATCCAGAAGACTCCTTCGCGCTCCTGCTGCAGGCGACCGATTTCGCTTTCCACTTCCTCGCGGATCCATTCGGTGTCCGGGGCGCCGGCGCACAGGACGGCGTTTAATCCGGAATCCACTTCCCGGAGTGCGCGGACCAGGTGGACGACCCCCTTCTGACGGGTGATTCGTCCAACGAAGAGCAAGTAGGGTCGGTGCGATGGAATGGCGTATTTTTCCAGCGCCGGAGCGGGATCGGTTCGTCGGAAAACCTCCACGTCGACGCCGTTGTAAATCACATGCACACGGGAGGGATCCAGTTGGTAGTGCTCGAGGACCTCGTTTTGCGTTCCCTGTGATACGGAAATGACCGCGTCGGCCTGCTGCAAAGCAGTCTTCTCGATCCAGCGCGAAAGATCGTAACCCCTGCCCAACTGCTCCGCCTTCCAGGGCCGAAGCGGTTCCAGCGAATGGGTCGTCACCACCAGAGGAATTCCATAAAGGATGCGCGCCCACACGCCCCCCAGATTTGAATACCAGGTATGGCAGTGAACCAAATCGGCGTCGATGGGCGTCGCTACGCTGCGCAGATTCACGCTCACGGGCGTCAGCGCCTTGGCGATTCTGGAATCGGCCGCTTGCAACCCCTCCCGCCACTCCTGCAGACCTATCACCTTCGGAAGCCCCTCTCCTCCCGGCTCCTGTTGGTTTCCGAAGCAGCGCACCTCCACATCGATCAAAGACGCCATTTCGCGGGCCAGGTGCTCGACGTGCACGCCGGCGCCTCCGTAGACTTCGGGCGGATATTCGCGGGTCAGATACAGGACCTTCATGAATCGCCGATCATATCATCACGCCCGGCTGTCGATGATCTCGCCTGCCTTGTACCCGCGCCGCCTTCCGGCACCTGCCGCCGGAGCTGGGTGGGAACTGCGGCCCGGCCGCTCCGCCTCACTCCTCCGGAGGCTCGTTCGGCTCGATCTCTTGCCGCGGCGCGCTCCGCACTCGTCCGCCTTCAAACTCTCGAATCCGATCGATCAGATCGAATACCAGGCGGCGATCCTCCTTGGTGAGCGAGTAGATGTCGCTGCGCACCTGCAACGTGAGAGAACCGCCTCCCTGCAAGCCCACGCCGTACATCTGCGGCGAAGCGGCCGCTGCCGCTTGGGGAGCCCCGCCGCGCGACTCGGAGCGCGGCGAGCCGCCAGCCGAGCGCCGAGGCCGGCGGTGAGGACGGATGTAGGGGGAAACCTTAAGCCCGGCCTCCCGAGCCAGCCGGATAAAGAAGGAAATGCCCCGACGGACCGTCTCCCCTCCGGCGCCCTCCTTCTGAAACAGCTCCTCCATCTGGCGGGAAGTGGCGCTTTCCAAGCGAATCGAGCCGTCGAAGAGGAAAGCGTAAGATTCTCGAATGGCCTCGCGCAGAATCTTGCGACGCTCCGCTCCCTCAGCCCGCAGGAGCCGTTCCAGCCGATCCGTCGGGAACCCCCCGTTTCGAATGAACCCCAGATACTTCAGCGACAGCAGCAACTGCGACTGTATCGTGCCCGACTTATGAGCCAGCACGCTGCGGTCGATGCGAGAGGGAAGGCCTTGGGCGGCCAGCCCGTCCAGAAAAGTCCGAAACGTCCGGAAGGAAACGTAGGGTGGAAGTTGCTTGGCCGCCATCCGTTCTGTATATCACGATATATCAATTTTCGAAAGCGTTATATCAGTGTCTGACTTTTTTTGATTTTGCATCATTCCGTTCGCCACAATCCCCCTTCCAATCAAAAAGGAGGCTTGGGTGATGTTGCAGGAAAAAAGGATGTTGCGAACGTACGAGCGAAGCGGGCTGCTGACCTTTCGACGGGCGAAGACTCGGCTGGCGCGGAGCCGGAGACGCCTTACAAACTCCGAAGAGTGGAAGCGGGAGGAGCACTGGACCGCGGTGATGACGCACCTGGCCGGACTCCACGTTTACAACGAAGGTTGAGTCCCAGGGTTGACCCGTGCAGGTTGTCCGATCCGATTCCGGACTTTCCACGAAGCCTTCCTTCGAGCTTGATAGAATGAGGTTCGGCGAACTGGCGCTTGGGCCAGCTTCGAACGAAGGAAGGACGACCGAAGAAAGATGATCGTGACATCCGCGCGGGATCGTGCCGGAGCGGAATTCTACTTCCGATCGCGCCTGGATCGGGAGCGGGCGGCGCGCCAATTTCTAGAGACCCGGCAGTTTTCCGAGGAGATCTGCCGGCCCTTGGAAACCGAGGACTACGTGGTCCAAAGCATGGAGGAAGCCAGTCCGGTCAAATGGCACCTGGCACACACCTCGTGGTTTTTCGAAACCTTTCTGCTGTCTCAGATCCGACCTGACTATCAATCGATGTCCCCGCAGTTTTCGTACCTGTTCAATTCCTACTACGTGCAGGCGGGAGAGCGGCACCCCCGGCCGCGCAGAGGCATGATCACCCGGCCGACCGTAGAGGATGTCTATCAGTATCGAAAGGTAGTTACAGAACAAGTATTAAAGGTGATTGAGAACTCCAGACAAGCCGATCTCGACAAATTGCTGCCGGTGATTGAAATCGGAATCAACCACGAGCAGCAGCATCAGGAGTTGATCCTGACGGATTTGAAGCACCTCTTCTCCCAGAATCCGCTGATGCCGGCGTACGTCGCGGAACCCGACCCCTCGGCGGCTGCCCCGGCTTCGCTGTCGTGGATTCCGTTTGAAGGCGGTCTTATCGAAATCGGGCATGACGGCGACGGGTTTTGCTTCGACAACGAGCTGCCCCGTCATCGCCGCTTTGCGGAACCTTTCGAGCTGGCCGACCGCCCGGTCACCGTTGGAGAGTATCTGGAGTTCATGGGCGACGGCGGCTACCGGGAGCCGACGCTGTGGCTTTCGGACGGCTGGGCGCGCCGCGAGGAGCGAGGTTGGGAAAGTCCGCTGTACTGGAGGCATGGGGACAACGGGTGGGAGGCGTTCACTCTGTTCGGACTGCGCGCGCTCGAGCCCTCGGAACCCGTTTGCCACGTCAGCTACTACGAAGCGGACGCGTTCGCTCGTTGGGCGGGCGCGCGGCTTCCGCGCGAAGAGGAGTGGGAGACGGCGGCCGCTGGGATTCCGACGGCGGGAGGCTTCGCCGAGGATCGCCGTTTTCACCCGCGGCCGGCGCCGCGCGGAGACGGACGAATCCGGCAGATGGCGGGAGACGTCTGGGAGTGGACGCAGAGCGCTTATCTGCCCTACCCGGGCTACCAGCCGCCGGAGGGAGCGATCGGAGAATACAACGGCAAGTTCATGTGCAATCAGTTCGTTCTGCGCGGCGGCTCCTGCGCCACCTCGCGCAGTCACATTCGGCCGACCTATAGAAATTTCTTCTACCCGGACGCCCGCTGGCAGTTCGCCGGCATCCGGCTGGCCCGGGACGCGGACGCTTCATAGATCGAGACGGGCGGGGCGTTTAAAGCCATGCCGCAAGCGTCGTTCTGCCTCCTGCAAGTCGGACCGGCGGCGCGAACCAACAACTTACAAGACGGGAAAGGGCTCGAAAGGATGGCGGATTTCGGAATACTTTTGTTGAGGCTGTCCGGAGCCTACTTGGCTTTGGGCCACGGCTGGCCCAAGATCCAAACGGTGTGGTCGGGCAGTAGCGGGTTCGTGGACGGCGTGGCCAACCTGGGGTTTCCGGCGCCGTGGCTGTTCGCCTGGGCGGCGGCTCTGGCCGAGACGGTCGGCGGGCTTCTGGTGGCTTTCGGGCTGTTGACGCTGCCGGCGGCCGCCTTCGCCGCTTTTACGATGCTGGTGGCCGCCTTTCTGCGCCATCGCGCCGTTGACCACTTTTTGAGCTTCATCGGATGGAGTCCGCAGGATCCGGAACTGTTGCGCTCCTGGGGGAATCCCGAGCTGGCGGTAGTCTATCTGCTCATTTTCCTGGCATTGATTCTGCTCGGACCCGGCCGGCTTTCGCTGGACGCGCGCATCAAGACGCCGGTCTGGTTGAGCGGCCCTCGAAGAAAAGGCCGCTAGTCCGGATCTTGCACGCAGCTCCTGCTGCGGCGCCGGACAGCGGCGCACCTGCTGAATTGCCGCTCCTCGGCCTGCGGACGGACCTTTATAACCGCGCCGTTCCCGATGTTTCCCGCTGAGCTCGGCAGCTGGATTGTCAGAACGACGCGCCCGCTTCGGGCGCGTTGATTGCATCGCAATCGGCCAACGAAACTCGAAGTGTTCGGACCAAACGCGCCGCGATTCAGGGCCGCCAGATCTTAGCCCCGTCCGAGCCGTCGCAGGCGGCGAGGGCGGGGTCGCGGGAACCCTCCCGAACGATTCCGAGCGTCCGTCAGGGCCCGACAGTTCCGAAATGCGCCGATCGGTTCGCTTTCGCCTGGCTGCAGATCTATAGTCGCATGGTCGGACGGCCTCAGGGAGCCGATCGATTTCAACAAGCTGGAGCAAACCCCTGCCGCACCCTGGCGGGCGCTCGATCGTCGTTTGGAGAACACGCAACCCCGCCCTCGCCGTCTGCGGCCGCTCGGACGGGGCTAAAACCTGGCGGCCCTCGATCGGGCCTCTTCGAATCGTTACCAGGTGAAATTTGAAAGTCGCGGCCGCTTCCGCAAGACAGCCTTCCAGCCTGAAATCCGCCATGGGCGCCCGAACCGGCAACGGGTGACAAAAGGGTGAGGCTGGAAAATCAGGAACCCACGAAGCCTGCGTCAACGCCCTGAGTCATTGAAAAGAGTGGTGCGCCCGGCACGACTTGAACGTGCGACCTACGGTTTCGTAGACCGTCGCTCTATCCAACTGAGCTACGGGCGCAACCTGGATAGGGCATTATAGCGAATAACCGCTGGGCCTGCGGACGGTTGCTTCGGGCTCTGCGGGCGGGCGAAGGCGGATTCGATCGCCCCGCTTGCTGCGACTTCAGTTTCCGCCGCCCAGTGTGTTC
>DATKAT010000293.1:0-2202 GCA_035514675.1 Acidobacteriota bacterium
TTTCCGTCCACTGAATCGGAAGCGTCAGCGTGACGTTGACATCGTGAACGCCGCGGTTTGCGGCCCCATAGTAGAATTCCGAGAAGCCTTCGTTGACAAAGGAAATCCAGCCCGACAGATCGACGGCTGGGAACCTGGGATGGCCAAGGGTGAAGGCGTGGCTGGCGCCGAATTGAAAGTAGAGGCCCATGTCGCCGCTGTCATCCCGGGTTTCGTCCACGTCGACATAAATCGTAAATGCAGGCGAAAGCGGGACCGTCTCCAACGCAATCCCTCCGAAAAGTTCCACAGTGGAAGGAAGCGATGCGGAGCGGTCTGGGAAAGTGTAGAAGATGGAGCCGAATTCGATGGAAGCGTCTTGGGCGGCCATTTGGTAGGAAAACGTGTAATCGACTTCGGAGAATTTCCCCTGCAAGCCCCTCGAGTTGCCAGGCGTCGAGGCCGGATTTTCCGAGATCAGCAGGACGTCCCCTTCGTTGACGGCCGCCAGATCGAGATTTCCCCAGACGTTGATCGAAAAGCTGCCAAGGGAGACGCTGCCGGAAGGCTGCAGGCTCCAATCGTCAGTCAGCCTCTGGCCGCGCCACAGATACTTGGTGACCACCGCAGCGTCTGCTTCGGCGCCCAGTTTCAGCTTTTCCTCCGATGAACTCGGGGACGCCTGCGCCCAGACCGAGACGATACCCGCGCCAACCATGAAGAATGTGCAGAAAAGACTTTTCATCATCGTTTTGACCATCTTCTTGACTCCAATGAACGTTAGCCCGCATTGCTCACACTGCTTCTACTGAGGCGACGGAGAACCACGCGTCTACAGCGCTGCCGCTCCTCGGCCTGCTCGACGAACTGAACGAGCACGACTGCGGGGGCCTTCGTCGCGCGCCTCTTCATGAAATATTGAGCGCTTCCGGTTCGGGCGGATTCTGGGCAAAGCCGGGATACGCTTCGTTTCCATGCTCCCCCAGGTCCAGACCGGCTTCTTCCTCCTCCTCGCTGACGCGGATGCCGATCGTGCTCCTCAAGCACAGCCAAAGCGCACCGCTGGCCGAGCCGACCAGCAGGCCAAAGGCGGCGACGCCGGCCGACTGAATCAACAGCAGGCGCACTCCGCCGCCATTGAAAAGTCCGCCCTCAAGAGCGAAGAGCCCCACTGCAAGGGTTCCCCAGATTCCATTGACCAGGTGCACGCTGATGGCCCCGACCGGATCGTCCACCCGGACGCGGTCGAAAGCCAAGACCGCAAATACGACGATTATTCCTGCAATGCTTCCAATCAGGACTGCGCTTGCGATCGTAACGCTGTCGCAACCTGCGGTGATCCCGACCAGTCCCGCCAGAGTTCCGTTCAGAAGCATGCTCAGATCGGGCTTGCCGATGATCAGCCATGAGGTGGATGTGGCAAACAGGCATCCCGCGCCCGCCGCCATCAGGGTGTTGACGGCGATGATAGAAATCGCGTCGGGGTCCGCGGCCATCGTGCTTCCCGCATTGAAGCCAAACCAGCCCAGCCAGAGGATGAAAGTTCCCAGCGTCGCCAGACTCAGATTGTGCCCGGGAAGGGGATTCGCCGTGCCGTCAGGGTTGTACTTCCCAGCCCGGGCGCCCAGAAAGATCGCACCCGTAAGGGCCGCCCATCCCCCCACGCTGTGAACCACGGTGGATCCCGCGAAGTCTATAAAACCAAGTTCGGCAAGCCAGCCGCCGCCCCAGGTCCAGTGTCCGCCGATCGGATAGACGACGGCGACCAGCAGGAATGAAAACGCGATAAAGGCCAGGAACTTTATTCGCTCGGCAACGGCCCCGCTGACGATGGTCGCCGCAGTGGCAGCAAAGGCAAGTTGGAAGAAAAATTTTGCCGTCAAAGGGACGGACGCCCAACTGAGCGAGGAAAATACTCCGGAATATGCTTCCTCCAGCGCTGGACTATTGTCCGGGCCCAGCAGGAACCAGCCAGACAGACCCAGGGCTGCATTTCCATCGCCGAACATCAATCCGAATCCGACCGTCCAGAAAGCGATGGCTGAAACTGAAAAGACGATGAAATTCTTGGCCAGAATGTTGACGGCGTTCTTGGCTCTGCAAAATCCCGTTTCCAACATGCCGAAGCCGGCATTCATGAAAAAGACCAGGCAAGCCGCCAGCACGACCCAAAGCGTGTCCAATGTGACCTTCGTGGCAAAATCCATCAGCTTTCGTCCCTCC
>DATKAT010000294.1:0-12709 GCA_035514675.1 Acidobacteriota bacterium
TCGTCGCAGTGATGCTTTTCGCTTTTGAAGTGATCCGTCCGGACCTGGTGGCCATCGGGCTGACGCTGTTGCTGGTTATCTCGGGCATTGTGACGGTCGACGAGGGTTTCTCAGGCTTCAGCAACCCGGCTGTCATAACCGTAATCGCGATGTTCATTCTCAGCTCCGCTCTGGTGCGGACAGGAGTGGCGGATTATGTTTCCAGCCTGGTTCTTCGAATAGCGGGCAGCAGCCCCGTCCTGCTGACCCTCTCGGTCATGACAGCCGTCGGAACTTTGTCAGCCTTCATGAACAATATAGGCGCGGTTGCGGTCTTGCTTCCCACCATGTTCGTAGTGGCGCGGCGATCCAACTACCCGGTCACAAAGCTTCTGATTCCCCTTTCCTTCGGCTCGCTTTTGGGAGGGTTGACCACATTGATCGGGACGCCGCCTAACCTTCTTGTTTCGATCGCCCTCGAGAAGGAAGGATTTGAGCCGTTTCGATTGTTCGATTTTCTGCCTACGGGCCTCGCCGTCATGGTGACAGGGGCGCTGTACATGGCTTTCGTTGGGCGTCACCTCATGCCAGTTCCGAGGAGAAGCTCCGACCTGACAAAGGATTACCAACTGCAGAAATACCTGTCGGAAGCTTACGTGCCGTCCGGTTCGTCGCTGGCGGGAAAGACGGTTGCAGAATCGCAGATCCGACGAGACACGGGCTTGACGATCCTTCGAGTCAACCGTCGAGAAAGCGACAAATTCCGTTCTTTTGTGCCGAAGCCGGAAACGACGCTTCAGGAGGGCGATCGGCTGATCGTGGAAGGGGATCTGTCCGAACTTTTGCGAACCAAGGGAGGAGGACAACTCGGGATCTACGCAGAACGCAAGTTCACCGACAAAGAGTTGACGGGCGAAGCTGTGACCTTGGCCGAAGTTGCGATCGCTCCGAAGTCGGAACTGATGGGTCGGGCTATTTGGGAGAGCAACATCCGTCGCCGATACGGGGTGCTTGTTCTGGCGCTGAGGCGTCGGACGGAAATGGTGCAGCACGATTTTATTTCGGTGCCCTTGGAGGTGGGGGACGTGTTGCTCGTGCAGGGGCCAGAGGAAGCCATTGTGGAACTTGCGCAGAGTCCTCATTTCCTCGTGGTAAACCGTCTGGAGCATGAAGCCAGGCAACTCGCTAAAGCTCCCCTTGCCATCGCAATTATGGGCGGTGCAATCCTTGCGGCCGCCACCGGCCTGTTCCATATTTCAGTAGCGGGAATGCTGGGAGCCTTGTTGGTGGCGATCACCGGTTGCGTCCGCGTTCAGGACATGTACAAGGCGGTCGAGTGGCGAGTGATTTTTCTGATCGCTTTCATGATGCCTTTAGGCGTCGCCATGGACGACGCCCACGTCGGGACGGCGCGTTGGTTGGCCGAACACGTCGTCGCCTGGACGGGAGAATCCGGTCCGCTGCTCGTCATGGCGGCCTTGTTTCTCTTCACCACAACCATCACCGAAGTCATGTCAAATGCCGCCGCGGCCGTACTGGTCGGCCCCATCGGCATCGCGATCGCGACTGGAATGGGCTTCGAGCCCTATCCGTTTCTGATGGCTGTCGCCATCGGGGCCTCCACCACTTTTCTGACGCCTATCGGCCACCAGGCGAACGTTCTTGTTTATGGCATAGGAAACTACCGATTCGTTGATTTCCCGAAGGTTGGATTTCTGCTGAACGTCCTGATATTTATCGTTTCGATGATTCTGATTCCAATTGTCTGGCCTTTCACCCCGATCCATTGAAAGCCCGGGGCCGGATCAGAGACGAAATCGCGAAGAAGAAGCGCCATGCAAGCGGTCAGAAGCTTGCGTCGGCGCCGGCCGGGCCTACGATCTAGTCTACAGGCACGGTCTGGATATTGATCCGACGGCAGAGCGGCTGGTCATGGGCTCGACCAGCGGCTCGCTCTGTTTCTCTGAAGATCACGGGGACTCGTTCGTGCCGATTACTCACCATCTGCCACCGATCTACTGAGTCAGATTCGTCCGGCAGGTCTAAGACGCTTTTCTGCTGTCCGCTTGGTCCCGAAGGCGCGCGACGAAAGCGCGCGCATTCGTACTCGTGCAGTACGTCGAGGAGGCTAAGAAGCGGCAACGCAGCAGACGCGTCGCTATCCGACCCCGCAGTAAGAGCTGGGCGGGAGATGCGAACTCAAGAGCCGCGGCCTTTTCCGCTTCGACCCTGTGCTATAGTGATCCCAGATGCTGCCAGGGATCGTCGGCCGCGACCGCACAGGAATTGCCCGCGGGGGCGGGCTCGCCGCGCTTCGCCGCCGATTGCTTCCGGGTGTCGCGCTCCTCTGCTGCGCCTGCGGATCGGCGGATTCCACAGCTCCGGAGGAATCGCCCGACGCCGTCGAGCAGCGCCTTCTCGAGGTGCGATGGGAGCGCTTCAGAATGCTGGACGTTTCCAGAGAAGGTCCGGCAGTCAGATGCGATGTGGCCGTCCTCAAAACGCCCTCGTCCGAGAGCGAACTCAGACGCCTCGCCTACAACGTCGCCGGCGAAATTCAGGGGCTTTTGGGCCGGGACCGACACCTTGCAATCTGGATTTTCGCCGACGACGGCGAGGCCCTGCTGGGCGTCGCTTTCTATTCTCCGCTCACGGAGAGCTTTCAATTCAGGACGACCGAGGAGTTGGAGCAGCGGGAGATCCATTGAAAAGGCGCATGACCCCTCTAAATGCCGTCCAGCGCGAGCTGGGCGCTCGAATGGCGGATTTCGCCGGTTGGGAGCTGCCGGTTCAGTTCGAGAGCGCCCTGAAGGAGCATCTCGCCGTGCGCAGTCGGGCCGGCCTCTTCGACGTCAGCCACATGGGTCGATTGGAGTTCCTGGGCCCCGACGCCCTCCCCTTCGCTCAGGAGCTGAGCAGCAACGACGTCCTTCGCCTGCAGGACGGGCAGGCGCAATACTCTTCCATTCTGACGCCGAAGGGAACCTTTCTGGACGACATCGTCCTCTATCGAATCTCCGCCGAGCGCATCTTCATCTGCGTCAACGCCGCCACCCGCGAAAAAGATCTGGCGTGGATTGAGAGCCGCAGGAACGGAAACGTCCAGGTTGTTGACCGCAGCGAATCGACGGCGCAACTGGCGATTCAAGGGCCCGTGGCGGAAGCGATTCTGCAAGAGCTGACGGAAGCCGACTTGAGCGCGCTGCGCTTTTATCGATTCGTTCAAGCGGAACTGGCGGGAGCCCCCTGCCTCATTTCCCGCACCGGCTATACGGGGGAGGACGGCTTCGAAGTCTATACGCCTGCCGAAGCGGCAGAGGGCGTCTGGCGGCGAATCTTTGCAGCCGGGCGCGCCCATGGCCTGACGCCGGCCGGCCTGGCTGCTCGCAACACGCTGCGCCTGGAGATGCGATATCCCTTATATGGAAACGACATCGACGAACGGCGCACGCCCCTGGAAGCCGGCCTCGGGTGGATCGTCAAGTTCGAAAAGCCGTCCTTCGTTGGGCGGGAGGCCCTTCTGCGGCAGAAGGAGGAAGGGCCATCCGAACTCCTGGTGGGATTCGAGTTGATGGAGCCGGGAATCGCCCGCGACGGTTTTCAGGCGTATTTTGAAGGACGGGCGATCGGCAACGTGACCAGCGGAAGTTTTTCCCCTTCACTTGAGAAAAGCATCGGTCTTCTGTATTTTCCGGCTGGCGATGCCGCCGAAAACGCGGAGTTTGAAATCGATGTTCGCGGAAAGCGCCGACGGGCCCGAATCGTGCCGACGCCTTTTTACAGGAAGAACTGACATCGAACAAAAGGGGTGGGATGATGGGGGTGAAGCGCTTTTCAGGCGCCGTCGCATCGCCCGAGAAAGGATGCCGTAGCTTATGAACGTTCCTGAAGATCTCCTGTACACTAAAGATCACGAGTGGGTGCTTGTGGAAGGCTCGTCCGCGACGATCGGCATCACCGATCACGCACAGGACGCTCTGGGAGACGTCGTTTTTGTGGAGCTTCCCTCTCCGGAAGAGAGTTTCGGCGCCCGGGACGTTTTCGGCTCCGTCGAGTCGGTCAAAGCCGTTTCGGAAGTTTACATGCCCGTATCGGGAGTCGTCGCCGCTGTGAACGAAGCCCTTGAGGACACTCCCGAGCTGGTCAATTCCGATCCCTACGGCGAAGGCTGGATGATTCAGATTCGAATCGAAGACGGCGCTGAGCTGGACGACTTGGTGTCGCCCGAGGACTACCAACAGTTTTTGGAGGAAGAAGGGGAATAGCCGGTTCCAAATCATGAGCGTTCTGCTTCTGCTGATTCCTTATTTCTGGCTGGGCTCGCCCCCCGAGGCGGTCCCGTCGTTCCGGGTCGACGCCGACTTCATCCGCGTTCCCGTCACGGTTCTGGACCAGAGCGGCAGAACCGTCCCCAACCTGACCGCGGAAGACTTTCGGCTCTACGACGAAGGCGAGCCGCGCCCGATCGCCAACTTCGTGATGGATCAGAGTCCCCTGAACGTGGTCATTCTGATCGACACCAGCGGAAGCGTTCAGGACGAATTGGACGAAATCAAGCGAGCGAGCCTGCTCTTCGCCTCAGTGTTCGATCGGGACGATCGCATCGCCGTGATGTCTTTTTCCGATCGGATCGAAGTCTTACGGAGCTGGACCTCCGATCAGCGGGCCGTTCGACGCGCTGTCAACCGGCTGGAGCGGGGATTTCGGACGTCTCTGTTCGACTCGCTGCTGCACGCCGTAAGAGAGAAACTCGACGGGGCGTCGGGGAAGAAGGCCATCTTGCTCTGGACCGACGGTCTCGACAACGAAAGTAGACACACTTACGACGACGCGCTAAACGAACTCGTCGCTTCGGACGTCTCGCTCTATATCGTGAGCCGCAGCCGGTTGGTTCAGGCCAAAGTCGGGGAGTCGGCGCGAGTCGAGTTCCTCCAGCGGGTGATGCAGAACGTGTTGGACGACGAAGAGAGTTTCGTGGACGTCTATTTTCGGGAAAAGGAGGCCTCGTTGAATCTTCTGGCTGAGACCACCGGCGGGAGAGTCTTTTATCCGGAGAAGCTGATTGAATTGCGACGCTATTACGTGCAGGTGGCCCGCGAATTGAAAAGCCAATATCTGCTGGCTTTCCCCCCTCCACAACAGTCGGAAATCGAATTTCGACGGATTCGCGTCGAATGCAAGCGTCCGGCGACCGAAGTCCATCACCGCGAAATGTACCGCTTTCCATAAGAGCTTTGGGGTTCCTCGGCAAACTCTTCCCGGAATGAGGGTTCGCCCATTTCGGACTTCGAGCGTTTAATGGGGTGTGAAGGGAACCGTTGGGACCATGCCGCGCCTTTTCGGTGCGGCAGCCTTGAATGCGGCCCTGTTTCAGCCTGCGCTTGTAGCGGCCTTCGCCGTCGTGGCTGTCCTGTGGATCCGGGCGCAGAATGAGCCGACGGAGCCGAACTTCGACCTGGATCGACCTCTGGAAGTCGAAGGCTGGATCTGTACGCCGCCCGAAATCGCCGACGAAAGCGTTCGCTTCCATCTTTGCGGAAGCAGAGCCCGGCAGGCGAACCGTCTGGTTGAAGTCCCCGGCACCCTGCCGATCTTTCTTCAGGCTTCAAACGAACGTCCGCTCGACCCGCCCCTGCGCTTCGGCGAGTCTGTTTCCTTTACGACGCAGCTTCGGACGCCTTCGCACTATCTGCTGCCAGGCGTTTCGGATGCCCGGCTGCAGGCGCGGCTGCAAGGCCGCCCGTTTCATGCGTCCCTGAAATCGCCCCTTCAGCTGCGGCGTCTCGGCATGACTGGCATGGGTCGCCGATTACAGCCGTTTTTCGATTACGTGGCGAGGTTTGAGGCTTATTGTCGCGATGCTTTGTCTCCGGAAGCGGCCGCACTCGTCCATGCCGCTTTCCTGGGCAGGAAGGCGGCGCTTGGACAGGAAAAGCTTTCCAGGATCCGAGCCTTAGGGCTTTCCCACCTGTTCGTGGTCTCCGGCTTTCACGTGACGTTGGTAGTTCTGTTCGCGGGATTCGCGCTGGGGACTCGCCACGCGGCATCCGCGGCGGCGCTGCTGCTGCTGGTTTGGTTGTACGTCGCCGCCGCAGGGCTGGGCGTTTCGGCCGTTCGAGCCGGCATCATGAACACCATGGCTCTGCTTTTCTTCAACCGGGGCCTTCGCGGCAATCTTTCAAACACCATCGGTGTCGCGGCGCTGACCCTGTTGGCTTTGAATCCCTCTCTGGCCTTCCATCCCGGATTTCAACTCTCTTTTCTCTGCGTGTTGACGATCGCCCTGTTTTTTCTGCCGGTCCTCCCTTTTCTCAGCTCCTTCCGAAGCGCGGCTGCAGGCGTCTGGACCGAGCGAATCCACTTGCGCCGGGATGGCCCGGCTCGTTTCACGCGAAGGATCCGATTCGGCCTGGAAGTGAGGCTGGAACCGCTCAGAGGGAACCGCCTGCGAATCGCGCTCGTCGCAATCTTTTGGCCCGTCTCCCATTTCCTGGCGCTGGCCACCTGCAGCGTCCTGATCAGCCTGACGGTCCTGCCCGTCGTCGCCCGCCACTTCCACCTGTTCCTCTCCCATCAATGGCTGCTCAACCTGTTCTTTGTCCCCGCCTTTTCCGCTCTTCTGGTCTGTTCTCTGGCAGCGCTCCTGATCTTTCCGTTCGCCCCGAGCGGTTGGGCCGGCGCTCCGCTGGAACTCATTGCACGAATCATCAACGGCGCCATAGAAGCGTCTTCAGGGTGGGCCGCCGCCGCAACGCTTCCGGCGCCGGGTGCGCTCATCCTGGCGATTTACTATGGACTGCTGCTGGCGCCGATGATCCTACTCCCTCGGCGCTGGAAGGGGCTGGCGCTGACCGCTCCCCTGTTTCTGTACGTGCAGGGCTCGCTTCCGGCGCGCAACGACCCCTCCATGCTCGAAATCACTCTCCTGGACGTGGGACAAGGCGAAAGCATCCATCTGAAGTATCCCAATGGAGCTTCCGGCCTCATCGACACAGGGGGCCTGACGTTTCCTTTGGACAACCGCGTGGTCGGAGAGCGGCTGCTCGCCCCCTACCTCGCCCATTCGCGGGTCCGCAGCTTACAGTACGTCCTGCTGACCCACCCGCACTCAGACCACATCCAAGGTTACCGGACGCTGGTCGAGACGATTCCCGTCGGACAGCTCTATTATTCGGCCCCGCACCCGAGCTACCGGCCTCCCATGACCCGCCTCGTCCGCGGCTCGGCCTTTCAGCTCTCAGGCGTACGCCACGAAGTCCTGCACCCCGCTCCTGAAGACCTGGCCACGCTCTCGCTTAACGACCTCTCCCTTGTGGTGCGAATCGAGTACGGCGATTTTTCATTCCTGGCGACCGGGGACATCGAATCGCGGGTGGAACGAAAGCTGGCGCGGCAGGGGCTGGAACCGGTCACGATCTTGAAAGCGGCGCACCATGGCAGCAGCACCAGCACCGAAGGCGAGCTGCTGGACGCTCTTCGTCCAAAGGCCGTTTTGATCTCAGCCGGCAGACGAAGCCCCTTGGGCCATCCTTCCTCGCGGACGCTTCTGCGCATCCGGGAGGCTGGGATTCCACACGCCTCGACTTCCGAACAAGGCTCCCTGCGCATCCGCACCAACGGTACGTGGTGGGAGCTGCAACATTTCTGCGAACGCCAGCGACGATTTCTGCCCGTCGCATGCGGGGGAGCCTGAGGGGTTTCAGGTTTCAGGTTCAAGTTCCGAGTTCCGAGTTCAAAGTTCCAAAACACCGGACAAATAACGAAAGAAGCAAGCAGCACCCCGTAGGTTCGGGAACATGGGTGACGCTTTAGTCCGGGCACATGGGTGACACTTTTTGAAATTCTAGAAGTTGTTGGCTATCGAAACAAAGAATGCGAATGCGGCGAAGAAACAGCGCCGCATGATCGCAAGGCCGGGAGTCATTAGCCCAGTCACGTGAGGGCCGAGATGAGGCCGCCCTCAGAATTCGTAGCGCCCGTCACGGGGCGCAATCCCCAGAAGCCCCCAAAACGGGCGACGTTCACTAGTCCGCATTTCTCACACTGCTTCTACTGCGGCGTCGGATAACGGCGCGGCCGCTTCGGACGCGTTGATGTGTGGCATTCCGCCCGACTGTTCCCAAGAAGCGCTCGCTGATCTCAGCCCGTCAACGGGCCCCGAAACGGGTCCCGTCGCTCCGACATCCGGCGCCTCCGCAATTTCAGCGGCCGGAACAAGCTTCAATAGCCCCCAGCACCCAGCACTAGGCACTAAGCAACTAAGCACTAAGCACCCAGCATCTGGCACCCGACACCTGGCACCTAGCACTTGAACCCTCCCCTCCTACTCCACCTCCATCAGGCTGAAATCGGGCAGCTGGAATCGGGAGCGCACTTTGCGCTCCAGGTAGTTGCGCCGCAGCCTTTCGTACATTTCATCGGAGAGACGCTTGCGGTAGCGGCGCACCTCTTTGTCCACTTCCTTGCGCAACTGCTGGACGGCTTGCCCGTCAAGCTTTTCCAGCAGGACTTGAGCGACGCGGGATCCGGCCTCCGCTAGTTCCCTTTCAAGTTCCGCTTCCGCAATGAACCGCCCGGCTGAACATTCCTTCGCAATCCCCTGCAAGCGATTCCGGACGCCCATTAGATCGTCGCCATCGCACGGTTTCAGAGCATCGATCAATCGGTTCAAATAGTCCAGGACGTTTTCTTGATTCACCTCTCCCCCGGCCGACTCGGACGACTTGCCCACCTTCGCTTCCCGGTGCTCCTCCCAGGCCTCCAGCACAGCCGGATGGCAATAAAAAAGGGTTCTTGGAGCGCTCTTGCTCCTTTTCGCCGCCGCCTCGAAGCTACGGTCGATCCCTCTCAAAACCACGTGGAGCGGAATTCCATTTTCCTTCCAGAGCTCGATCAGACACCAATCCAGCGGAGAGATGAGCAGATTGCGACCTCGCTTTCGTACGAAGTATTCCTCAATTTCGGTGAAATAGTTAAAGTAATTTCTCATCTTTTCTCTATTGCGGAATCGTGCGCTGGTGAAAGATCCGCAGGCCGTGCAGCGTCAAGGATTCTTCAATCCGGTCGACGCCTCCGGCCTCCTGCCCGATCAACCTCGCGAGACCTCCTGTGGCCACGACGGTCGTCTCGGGCCCCATCACCGCCTTCATACGCTTCAGGATTCCCTCCACTAGACCCGCGTAGCCGTAATAGATGCCGGCCTGCATGCTGCTGACGGTTGAAGTGCCGATGACTTCCGCCGGCTCCTTGATTTCGATTCTGGGGAGCTTGGCGGCTTTGGAAAAGAGCGCTTCTGAGGAAATTCCGATGCCCGGCGCGATGTTGCCTCCCATATATTCGCCGGCTGAGGAGACCGCATCGAAGGTAGTGGCGGTTCCGAAGTCGACGATCACGACGGGTCCGCCGAACATTTCGAAAGCGGCCACGGCGTTGACGATTCGATCGGCGCCAACGTCTCCGGCCGGTTGATAGTGGATGGGGATCAGATTCTGCATCGCCGGTTCCACGAAGACCGGAGTCTTCTCGAAATACGCCTGAATGGCCAGGGTCATGGATTCGTTCAATGGGGGCACGACCGAAGCAATCACGACATCGCGAACGGACGAGTGTGGCACCCGGCTGAGCTCGAACAGGTTGCGCAGCAGGACGGAAATCTCGTCCGGAGTCTGGTCCCGCTTGCTTCCGACCCGCCAGGAATGTCTCAGAATTTTGCCCTCGAAAAGCCCCAGGACCAGGTTCGAATTCCCGATGTCAATGACCAGCAGCATAGCGACCTCTCTTTCGTTTCAGGCCCCAGTTCAGATTGCAGATGCGCCTCCTCCTGCAATGGCGGAGGCTGCATGAAGACTACGCGCTAGTGGCGGAAATGCCGGATTCCGGTAAAGACCATGGCCATGTCGTGTTCGTCGATGGCGTCGATGATTTCCGCATCCCGAATGGAGCCGCCGGGTTGAATGACGGCGCGGACGCCCCGTTTGGCAGCCTCGTCGATAGCGTCCCGGAACGGGAAGAACGCATCGCTGGCCATGACCGATGCCTGCAATGGGGATCTCGCCTTTTCAGCGCCGATGCGAGCCGAATCCACGCGACTCATCTGTCCGGCGCCGATTCCGATGGTCTGCCCGTCGCGGCAGTAGACGATCGCGTTCGACTTGACGTGCTTGCAGACCTTCCAGGCGAACAGCAGTTCCGCCACTTCGTCGTCTTCCGGCGCCCGCCTGCTGACAGCTTTCAGATCCTGCTCTCGGACGAAGTATCTGTCCGGGTGCTGGACCAGAAAGCCTCCCGAGACCGTTTTCAGATCGAAATCATCCCTTGCGCCCCGCGGTGAAGCCTCCGGCATCTCCAGAATCCGAAGATTCTTTTTCGAGCGGAACGCTTCCAGCGCCGCCTCGTCGAAGGCCGGCGCGACGATCCCCTCGACAAACAGGCCCAGTAGGGCTTCCGCCGTTTCAGCGTCCAAGGCGCGATTAAATGCGATGATGGATCCAAAGGCCGACACCGGGTCGCAAGATAGGGCCTTCCGGTAGGCTTCCGGAAGGCTGTCGGCCGCCGCGACTCCGCAGGGGTTGGTGTGCTTGATAATGGCGCAGGCCGAATGGTTGAATTCCTGAATCAGCTGCCACGCGGCGTTGAGGTCCAGGAGATTGTTGAAGGAAAGCTCCTTTCCCTGCAGAAGGCGGGCGGCCGAAAGCGCTGAGGCGGGCGCCGCCGCCGATCTGTAAAAGGCCGCACTCTGATGAGGGTTCTCGCCATAGCGGAGGTCCTGAACCTTCTGCAGCGAAAACGTCAGAGACGCGGGCAATTGGGGCCCTCGATCCCTTTCGGCCAGAAATGCGGCTATCGCTGCATCGTAAGCGGCGGTATGCTGAAACGCCTTCCGGGCCAGCCGTAGTCGCGTATCTCGCCCGATGGCGCCGTCATTGGCCTGCATCTCGGCCCAGACTTCCGGGTAATCCGCCGGATCGACCACGACGGTCACGCTCTCGTGATTCTTTGCGGCCGCTCGAATCAGGGCGGGTCCGCCGATATCGATATTTTCGACGGCCTCCTCCATGGAATCCGGACGCTTGCGCACGGTTTCGATAAAGGGGTACAGGTTGACCACCACCAGATCGATCAGCCCGATCTTCAACTCCTGCAGCGCATCGAGGTGATCCTGCAGATCTCTGCGAGCCAGAATCCCGGCATGGACACCAGGATGCAGCGTCTTGACGCGGCCGTCCAGAATTTCGGGAAAGCCGGTGACATCAGAAATCGGCTGATAGGGGATTCCCTCCTGGGTCAGGGCTTTTCCGGTCCCGCCGGTTGAAATCAGCTCAATTCCGGCGCCGTGCAGCCGCCTCGCCAGGTCCGGAAGCCCTTCCTTGTTGGAGACGCTCAAGATGGCACGCTCGATTTTCATGTTCGAATTCCCGCTCGCCGAATGCCGGCGAAATGATCAAGTTTTCACTTCTGTGGCGCGAAAGCCTTTGTGCGCCGACTCATCCCGCCTGCCCGCCTGCCCTCTCGTAGCCTTAAAGGCTTGGCGAAACCGCGCCCGTCGACTCGAATTCCGGCCGCCGCACGTTTAAAATAGTGCAATGGTTGGGGCCGACGAAGTTCAATTGTACAGAAGAATCCCTGCCGTTCACGAATTGCTGGAAAGACCGGCCGTTCGACAGCTACTGCAATGCGCCTCCCGCGAATTTCTGGTCGAGGTGATCGGCGAGACCCTGGAAGCCCTGAGGGAGGAGATCCGCAACGGCGGAATCGGCGAAAAGGAGCTGGACGGTGCGCTGGAACTGCTGGATCGCCAAGTGGAGGCGCGACTCCGCCATCGCCTCGCCGCCTCGCTGGTTCGGGTCGTCAACGCAACCGGCGTGGTGATTTTCACGAACCTGGGCCGGGCGCCGCTGGCCGACTTCGCCATTAAGGAGGCCTTTGACGCAGCCGTCTCATACACAAACCTGGAGTTCCACCTGAAAGAAGGCCGCCGCGGGCACCGCGATCAACATCTCGAACCGGCGCTTCGCCGCCTGCTGAACTGTGAAGCCGCCACCGTCTGCAACAATGCCGCTGCAGCGGTCCTGTTGATCCTGAACACCCTGGCGGAAGGAAGAGAGGTCCTGATCTCCCGTGGAGAGCTGATCGAAATCGGCGGTTCCTTTCGCATTCCTGCGATTCTGGAAAAGAGCGGCGCCCGGCTGCGAGAAGTGGGCACCACCAATAAAACGCGGCTGGACGACTATCGATCCGCGCTAACTTCCGACACCGGCTTGATCCTTCGCGTTCACCCCAGCAATTATCGAATCACCGGCTTTACGCACAGCCCGGCAATTGAAGAGCTGGTTGAGTTCGCCAAGGAATCCAGAGTCCCGCTTGCCTACGATCTGGGGAGCGGGTGCCTCTTTCGCACGGGCCACCCCTTCCTCGACCGGGAGCCGACGGTGCAGGACTCCATTGCGGCGGGCGTTGACCTCGTTTGCTTCAGCGGAGACAAGCTGCTGGGAGGGCCGCAGGCCGGCTTGATTCTGGGCGGCGGCGAATGGATCGACCGGATTCGGCGTAATCCCCTGATGAGAACCATGCGAGTCGACAAGATCATTTACGCGGTTCTGGCCTCCACTTTGCGAGAATATGAAAAAGCGGTCTATCAATCGACGATTCCCGTCTGGCGTATGCTGACCGCCGCCTACGCCGACCTGGAACAGCGCGCGACGAAGATTTCTTCAGCGCTCCAAATTCTGGA
>DATKAT010000295.1:0-5847 GCA_035514675.1 Acidobacteriota bacterium
TCCTTTTCGTTGAAGACCACCAGCTCGGCGCCCCTGCTCAGCGCCTCCAGGCCCACCGCGCCTGAGCCGGCGAAGGCGTCCAGCCACACCGCGCCCTGCAGCCACGGCGCCAGCGCACTGAACAGGCTCTCCCGCAGGCGATCCGACGTGGGACGGACATCTCCCTTCACGGCGGCCAGCCGGCGCCCTTTGAATCGCCCGGAAATGATTCGCATCAGATCCCGAAAGACATTTCAGGGATGACGGGCGTGCAGCCTCCGGAGCGCCAGATTCGCCGCGGAAGCGACGTCGGCGTTTCGGGCGCCGGTCAGTTCCTGCACCACGGCGATCGCCTCGCTGTCGCCGCGCATTCCGATCACTTCCAGGAGCTGAACCTTCGTGGCATCCCGCTCGGTGTGCAGGTGCGGGTAGAGCTGCCTCACCTTTTCAGGCTCCAGCTCCAGCAGGTAGAACAAAGCCTGCTCGCTTCCAGCCACCGCGTCGATCATCTCGACCAGATGCTCCTCGCGGCCAAGTCGAAACAGCGCAAACCCCATGGCCAGCTTGACGCTGGATGAGGACTCCCGCAAATACTTGGTCGCCACCAGTCCGATGTGTTCATTCGCTCCCGATCTCCCCAGACCCTCGGCCCCATATCGCCGGTAGAAATCGCGACTGTCCGTCAATGCATCCAGAAAAATTTCCTGGCTCCGCGGGTCTCCCAGATGGGCCAGCGCCTCCAAAACCTTTCTCTGCAGATCGTCCGTCCCGCTGACCGGGACGATTCCCAGAATACGCCTTCTCTCCTCCAAGCCGGCCCGATACATCTCATTCAACTGCGGCACAGCTTCCCTGACCTGCAGTCTCCCCACAGCGAAAATGGCTTCGTCGTGCACCTTCTTATCCGAATCGCGAATAAAGGGAACGATGGCGGATCCCGCTCCGGAGTCGCCGATCTTGTAAATGGCTCGGATCAGCTCCACCTTGACGCCGTTCGAAGTTTCGCGTGACAAAGCCTCCTGAATGGCTGATAGCGACTCCCGGGATCTCAAAATCCCGAGCGCCGTCGCCGCCTCCCTTCGAAGGTCCCGATCGTCGGCGAACAGCAGGTCGGCAAGGGCCGTGGTCGCCTCTCGGCTGACCGGCATGTACGGCTCGACGACCAGCGGATTGTAATCGTCGCTGAATGGATTGACGATATCCACCACCTTCTTGAGGCCGCGCACGAATCCGCCCTCCTCTACGACGTAAATGTTGATGATTCCCTCTATGGCCTTTTCCTGAACCGGCTTCCTGGAGTCCTGAAGCAGACGGATGTACGCCTGCAGCGCTCGCGTATCATTGATCCGGACCAGCGCACGAACCGCCTCCAGCCGGACGTCGTCTTCCGGATCCTCCGTGACTTCGATCAACTTGGGCACGCACTGCCGCAGCCTGTGCTGCCCGCACAGCAAGGCCGCTTCCTTGCGCCGCTCCTTGCTCGGATGATCCAGATCGAAGATAATTCCCTCCACCGGCCTGGTTTCCGTCCGCTGGGCGAACCCAGAGCCGGCGATCAGGCAGGCTGCCAGCGCTGCCAAAGTAAAACGAACGACGAAATGTCTCATGTTTCAGGAGCCCTCTATCGGTTTTCGTTTCGCACCTTTATTGCTGCGTTTAGAATTTAGCAGATTCTGGTGACCGAGGCGGCGCCTGCGGCTTCAGCCGGACAGCGGATTCGGTTGCGTCGCCCGATTCGACGGCAGAGTCCAGCGGGGGTAAAGTGTCCCGTACAAACGAAAGGAGATTTCGACCCGAATGACGACTGCGATCCAATGCCTGTTTCGATGCGGCGTTCTGGCCCTGTGCTTTCAACCGCTCGCCGCCGCTGAAAAAATCCCTTTTCCGCTGGAAGTTTCGACGCCGGGCGTCGCCTTTTCGGAATCGATTCCAAAGCCGGAAAAAGTCATCGGACATCAGGTGGGAACGCGTCACACCCGGCCCCATCAGATCGTCCAGTACTTTGAGGCGGTGGCGCAAGCCAGCCCCAGGGTCACACTCGGGCGCCACGGAACGACCTATGAAGGCCGCCCCCTGATTCACGCCCTCGTGACCTCTCCCGAGAATCACCAGCGTCTGGAGCGGATTCGAGAGGAAAACCTGCAACTGTCGGACGCTCCCGCGCAGGTCTCCGACGCGCTCCTGGAGCGGATGCCGGTGGTCGTCAACATGGGATACAGCGTCCATGGAAATGAAGCGAGCGGCTCGGAGGCGTCGCTGCTGTTGCTCTATTACCTGGCCGGCGGCCAAGGGGAGTCGGTTGAAGACATGCTGGAACGCGCCGTCGTCATTATCGATCCCAGCCTCAACCCGGACGGCAGGAGCCGCTTCGTCAACTGGGTCAACGGAAATCGCGCGGCCGCCGCCACAGCCGACCCCCAGCACCGGGAACACAACGAGCCGTGGCCCGGCGGCCGAACCAATCATTACTGGTTCGACCTCAATCGGGACTGGCTGCCCGCGCAGCTTCCGGAATCGCAGGGCAGACTTGAGCTGTTTCACCGATGGCGGCCACAGGTACTGACTGATTTTCATGAAATGGGTTCGGAATCCACTTACTTCTTTCAGCCTGGGGTTCCAGCCCGCAATCATCCCTTGACTCCGGCCCGCACGATCGAACTGACTTACCGGATCGGCGAATACCACGCCCTCGCGCTGGATCGGATCGGCTCCCTCTACTACACGGAGGAAACCTTCGATGATTTCTATTACGGGAAAGGTTCCACTTACCCGGATGTCAACGGCGCCGTCGGAATCCTGTTCGAGCAGGCTTCGTCCCGGGCGCTCAAACGGGAGGTGGCTGCCGGCGAGCTCGAATATGCGTTTACGATCCGCAATCAATTCACCACCTCGCTGTCGACTCTGGAGGCGGCCGTCTCCTTGCGCCGCGAACTGCTGGACAATCAGAGGGAATTCTACGCCACGTCTTCCGAATTCGCCCGAAGCCGCGCTGAAAAGGCCTACGTCGTCCGCGTCGACCAGGGGGGAAGCAAGGCGGCCGAATTGACGCGAGTGCTGATGCGCCACCGAATCCTGGCGTACCGCCCGGCCCAGGACATCCAGTCCGAAGGGACCGCCTTCCCTGCAACGGACTCCATCGTCGTGCCGCTGGACCAGCCGCAGAGCCGGCTCATCCAGTCCATGATGGAGACGGTCACCGAATTCGAGGATTCGATCTTCTACGACGTCTCCACCTGGACCTTCCCCCTGGCCTTCGGATTGGAGGCGGCGGCGCTGACTTCTTCCCCGCCTCTGGGCCCCGTGATCGAAGACCCCGATGAACTGATCGGCGCGCGACAAGTCGGAGTCCGCGCCGGCTTCGCCTATCTGTTGGAGTGGGGAAGCTATTACGCCCCGCGCGCGCTCTATCGATTTCAGCGGACCGGCGGCGCCGCGCGCCTGCTGATGGAGCCGGTTGAGATTGAAGTGGACGGCCGAAGACGACGATTTGAACGCGGCGCCGTCGTCATTCCGGTCGCCCGGCTGGGCGAACCCATAGAGGGAGTCCACGAGGCGGCCGAGGAAGCGGCGCGGCTGGACCATGTCTCCATCTTCGCCCTCGACTCCGGCGCCACGCTTTCCGGACCCGATCTGGGCAGCCCTTCGGCCAAGCCGATCAGAAAGCCGGAAATCGCGCTGCTGAGCGGCGCCGGAACCGCCTCTTACCAGGTGGGCGAAACCTGGTTTCTGCTGGGCGAACGAATGGGGATCCCGGTGACGCTGCTGGACCTCTCCACCCTAGGATCGGCGGATCTGAGCCGATACAATACGATCGTCGCAACCGCCGGAGCCTACCGGGATTTGGATGATTCCGAAATCGCCAAACTGAAGGAGCGAATTGAGAGGGGCGCCACGCTGATTGCGATTCAGACGGGATCCCGCTGGGCAATACAGAAGGGTCTGGTCGAAGAAGCCCTGAAGGAGCAGGCCGAGTTTTCGACCGACGTCCCTTACGCGGAGGTGGCAGCCGCCCGGGGAGCGCAAGTCATCGGAGGCGCCATCTTTGAAGCCTCCGTCGATCCCACCCATCCCATCGCATTCGGATACGGCCGACGCGTGGCCGTTTTTCGGGATCACGACGTTCTCTACCAACCCTCCGAAAGCCCTGGGGCCAATGTTGCGCTGTACACGTCCGCACCGCTTCGAAGCGGTTACATCTCCGCTGAGAGGCTTGCGGAACTGCAGGGGACGGCAGCCGTGATCGCGCGCCGGCAAGGTTCCGGGTCGGTGGTATTGTTTGCCGACAACCCGAATTTCCGTGCCTTCTGGTTGGGCACGCAGAGCCTCTTTCTCAATGCCGTGTTTTTCGGCGGAGCGTTCTGAGTTCGTTTTTCGTTCTGCGTTCCGCGTTCTTCGTTCTGCGTTCCGCGTTCCGCGTTCGGCCTTGAGGCCGCAAGGCCGGCAGTCTTTAGCCCAGTCCGTCAGGGCTGGGTTGAAGCCGGCGCCCAAAAACGAGAGCGCCCGTCAGGGTGCGGCAGGAGGCATGGGCGCGTTTTTCGTTCTGCGTTCTCGGTTCCTAGGGTAGGCTTGACAAATGTGCAAAACTCAAAGTTCTGAAAAATAGCACCAAGCACCAAGCACCAAGCACCAAGCACCAAGCACCAAGCACCAAGCACCAAGCACCAAGCACCAAGCACCAAGCACCAAGCACCAAGCACCAAGCACCAAGAATGATCCAATTCGACGAAGTGACAAAAACGTTTGCAGGCGGCGGCCGACCGGCGGTCGACGGGCTGCGGCTGAACGTTCGCAGGGGCGAGCTGATGGTCCTGCTCGGCGAGTCGGGATGCGGCAAGACGACGACTTTGAAAATGGTGAACCGCCTGATCGAACCCACTTCGGGAGTTATCCGGCTGGCCGGAGTCGAGGTGGCTCGGCGAGATCCGGTCGAGCTTCGCCGCGGAATCGGATACGTCTTTCAGGACATCGGCCTGTTCCCCCATCTGACGATCGAGCGGAACGTCGGAGCGGTGCTGCACCTGCTGGGCCGGCCCGAAAAAGCCATCCGCCGACGGGTCGCGGAGCTTCTGGAAATGGTCGGGTTGGCCGGCGGGAACTTCGGTCGGCGCTACCCAAGAGAACTGTCGGGCGGCCAGCAGCAGCGAGTCGGAGTGGCTCGGGCGCTGGCAGCCGAACCATCGGTGGTCTTGATGGACGAGCCCTTCGGCGCCCTCGATCCGCTGACGCGAGCCGATTTGCGGGAAGAGTACGCTCGCATCCACTCCTCTCTGGGCCTAACCACCCTGCTGGTGACTCACGACATCTTCGAAGCGATCGAGATGGCCGACCGGATCGCCGTCATGAAGGACGGCCGCATCCTTCAGTCGGCTCGCCCTTCGGAGCTGGTGCGAAGTCCGGCGGATCCGTACGTTGAGAGCTTGCTGGAAACTCCCAGAAGGCAGATCGCGCGCTTCATGGAGCTGCAATGAACCTGCCTGCCCAGTGGGTCGATCAGCTTGAACTGCTCCCCTTCTACCTGGGCGGTCACCTGCGCATCACGCTGCTAGCCCTGTTGGCGGGGATTTCCATCAGCCTGCCGCTGGGACTGCTGGCGACCCGGATTCGCTCCCTGCAGTGGCCGTTGCTGGCCGCGGCCTCGATCCTGCAAACCATTCCCGCCCTTGCCCTGCTGGCGCTGATGGTGCCGCTGCTGGGCAGAATCGGATTCCTTCCCGCCTGGATCGCGCTGGTTTTGTACAGCATGCTGCCGGTGCTGCGCAATACGGTCGTCGGAATCGAGGGCGTCGATCCGGCCGTCGTGGAGGCCGCGCGGGCCATCGGCATGACCGACCGGCAACTCCTGTGGCACGTGCAGCTCCCCCTGGCGGC
>DATKAT010000296.1:0-5995 GCA_035514675.1 Acidobacteriota bacterium
AAATCTCAATCTGTACCGGGTGCAGCTCCGCCATCGCAACAGCATACCAAAAGCCGGTTGAGACAAGGAGTCGTTTTCAGGGGCGAAGGCGCGCGTCCGCTGCGAGGCGCGTCGCGCGATTCGCGCGGGCAGGCGGCGCAGAAGCCCATGATATACTCAAGTCCCTCTGATGATGGCACGAATGAGACTGGTGCTTCGAATGATCAAATTCGAACATACCATCTTCGCTCTTCCCTTTGCCTTTCTGGGCGCCTTCCTTGCGGCCGGCGGGATTCCACAGGGTCGGACGATATTCTGGATTCTAGCTGCGATGTTCGGAGCTCGAAGCGCGGCCATGGCGTTTAACCGGCTGGCGGATCGCCGGTGGGACGCTCTGAACCCGCGAACTCGGCAGCGCGAGCTGCCGCAGCGGCTGCTCCAGCCGGCTTTCGTTCGCGCTTTCGTGGCGGGATCTTCGGCGCTGTTCGTGCTGTCCGCCTGGATGTTGAACCCGCTGGCGTTTTTCCTCTCGCCGCTGGCGCTGACGATCGTATTCTTTTACAGTTACACTAAGCGCTTCACCTCCTTTTCCCACCTGTTTCTGGGGCTTTCCCTGGCAATGGCGCCCGTTGGGGGATGGATCGCGGTGGCCGGCGAAGTCTCTCCGGCGGCCTGGCTGCTGGCTGCCTCCGTTCTTTTCTGGGTCGCCGGCTTCGATTTGATTTACGCCTGCCAGGATGCGGATTTCGACCGCGGCCACGGGCTTCATTCGATCCCCAGTCGGTACGGGGTTCGGGCGGCCCTGCGCCTTTCGGGCCTTTTCCATGTCCTGACGGCGGCCCTGTTGGGGGCGACGCTGTACGTGCAGGGCCTTTCCGTCTTAAGCTGGATCGGTTTGACGCTGGTTTCGGCGATTCTGGTCTACGAGCATCGCCTGGTGCGCCCCGACGATCTGTCGCGTCTGAATGCGGCCTTCTTCACGGTCAACGGCGTCGTCAGCATCGTCCTGTTCCTTTTTATCGGAGTGGATTTATGTCTGCTCGCCTAGGCGAAATTCTCGTCAAGCGCGATTTGATCCGACTCGAGCAACTGCAGGAGGCTCTGCGACATCAGCGGACACAGGGAGGCCGTCTGGGGTCGATTCTGGTCCAGCTTGGCTTCATCTCCGACGAGGAAATCGCCAGCGTCTTAAGCGAGCAGTACGACCTCCCTTCCGTCAATCTGGACGAAATGAAGGTGGAAGCCGAAGTCAAGCGGCTGATCCCGATCGAAACGGCCATTCGCTATCAGGTGCTGCCCCTGAAGAGGATCGGCACCGCGCTGACGTTGGCCATCGCCGATCCCACGAATGTCCTGGCCCTGGACGAGATCAAGTTCATGACCGGTTATCGGGTGGAGCCGGTGGTAGCCAGCGAGGGTTCCATCCGAGAGGCGATCGAGCGCAACTACGGTTCGGAGCACACGTTGCAGCTCCAGAAAGTCTACGATGAGCTGGCGGCGGAAGTCGGCCAGTACGAACTGGAGCTTCCAACCGACGAGGAAGTCGACTTCGAGGAGCTGCAGAAGAGTGGCAGCGAGGCGCCCATCATCAAGCTGGTCAACATTATTCTCGGGGAAGCGATTCGCAGGGGCGCCAGCGACATCCACCTGGAGCCCTACGAGGGAGAGTTTCGCGTCCGATACCGCATCGACGGAGTGCTGTACAACAAGATGAATCCGCCTTTGCGCCTGCGGGACCTGATGATCTCCCGCCTGAAGATCATGGCCAATCTGGACATCAGCGAGCGCAGGCTGCCGCAGGACGGGCGCATCAAGATCCATACCCGCATCGCAGGCCGACACAAAAAGATCGACTTCCGGGTGTCCTCACTTCCCACGCTTTTCGGAGAAAAGCTGGTGCTGCGCATCCTGGATCGGGAACAGCTGCCGACCGACCTGAGCACTTTAGGATTCGAAACGGAGGCGCTCAAAAAGTTTCAGCATGCCATCGAGCGCCCGTACGGGATGGTGCTGGTCACAGGCCCCACCGGAAGCGGGAAGACCAGCACTCTGTACAGCTGCTTGAGCAATCTCAACACCGAATCGGTCAACATCATGACGGCGGAGGATCCAGTCGAGTTCAACTTTCCCGGCATCAACCAGGTTCAGACGAACGAACAGATCGGCCTGACCTTTGCCGTTTCGCTGCGCTCCTTTCTGCGGCAGGATCCCAACATCGTCATGGTGGGCGAAATACGCGATCTGGAGACGGCGGAAATCGCCGTCAAAGCGGCTCTGACCGGACATCTCGTGCTGAGCACGCTCCACACCAACGATGCCCCCTCCACCATCAACCGACTCCTGAATATGGGGATCGAGCCCTTTCTGGTGGCCAATTCCGTGCACCTGATCTGCGCGCAGAGACTGGTGCGACGGATTTGCCGCAACTGCAAGGAAGAGGCGCCGACTTCACCGAAAATCCTAACCGAGCTGCAGTTTCCACCTTCAATGGCCAGAAACCTGAAGACCTATCATGGGCGAGGGTGCGTCCGCTGCAGTGAAAGCGGCTACAAGGGGAGGATCGGGCTGTTCGAGGTCATGGAGATCACGCCGAAGCTGCAAGCGATGATCATCGAAGGCGCAAGCGCTGCCGAGCTTCGAAAAGAAGCGAAAGAGCAGGGGATGATCACGCTCAGAGAGAGCGGCCTCGAGAAGATCCGCTCCGGCCTCACAACGGTCGACGAAGTCATCCGGGAAACCACGATCTTCTGAAGTCGGGCCGGGAGGAGCGCGGACCGAGTTCGGAAATTCAGCAGGCCTGCTTCCTGCGGGCATTTTGTCTTCGCCCAAATCCATTGTCGAACGTTCTATAGAAGTGAAGGGCCTCGAAGAGGGGCCCGACAGACGGCCCGGCCGTCCCCTGTGACAGGAGTCACGCGGGCGGGGAACCTGCGGTCGATAGAATGCGAGAAGAAATGGAAACTCAGACCCTCAGCCTTTCGGAACTGCTGACTCGAATGGTCGATCTAGGCGGCAGCGACCTCCATTTGACGCCCGGATCTCCGCCGCGCGTACGCGTGCACGGAAGCCTGACCCCCCTGAGTCTGCCCGAACTTTCGGCCGAGATGACGAAGAAGCTGGCCTACAGCGTCATGACCGACCAGCAGAAGTTCCGCTTCGAAGAGGCTCTGGAAGTCGATTTCAGTTTCGGAATCAAGGAAATCGCCCGCTTCCGCGCCAATGTGTTTACTCAAAGGGGAAGCGTTTCCGCGGTCTTCCGTTTGATCCCTTTTGAAATACTGGACTTCGAACGGTTAAACCTGCCCCCGATTCTGGGTAAACTGGCGGAAAAGCCTCGGGGGCTGGTGCTGGTGACGGGCCCGACCGGCAGCGGAAAGTCGACGACTTTGGCCTCCATGGTCGACAAGATCAATCGCGAACGGCAGGGGCACATCATCACGGTGGAAGACCCCATCGAATTCCTTCACCGGCACAAGAAATGCCTGATCAATCAGAGGGAGGTGAACTCGGACACTGCGTCGTTCGCGAATGCTCTCAGAATGGTTCTGCGGGAAGACCCGGACGTCGTCCTGGTGGGGGAAATGCGGGACCTGGAAACCATCGAGGCCGCGCTTCGCATTGCGGAAACCGGCCACCTGACGCTGGCTACCCTGCACACCAATTCCGCGGCCGCGACCATCAACCGAGTCATCGACGTCTTTCCGGCCGATCAGCAGCAGCAGATCCGAGCCCAGCTCTCGCTGGTTTTGGAGGGAATCATCTGCCAGATGCTGCTTCCCCGCTCCGACGGGAGCGGCCGGGTGGTGGCGACCGAAGTGCTCGTCCCGACATCCGGAATTCGCAATCTCATTCGGGAAAACAAGGTTCATCAGCTCTATTCAGCCATGCAGACCGGACAGGATAAGTTCGGGATGCACACGATGAATCAGAGCCTGGCCAACCTGTACCTGAGCCGCAAGGTCGCTTTGCAGGAATGCCTTGCGCAATCCTCAAATCAGGATGAACTGAAGGAAATCTTGGAAAGAAGCGGGCGGATGACGCGCGCTGTCGGATAGGCGCACGAAATGCCGGTTTATCAATTCAAGGGCAAAAGCTACGACCACGGCTCCATCATCAATGGGGAGCGCTTCGCACAAAACAAGCAAGCCCTGGCGGCGCTCCTGCGCAAGGAGAACATCTTTCCCATCAATATTGCGGAACGGGCGCCGAAGGCCTCCCTGCCGCTGACTGGCAGGCGCGTCTCTTCGAAGGAGCTGGCGCTTTTCACCAAACAGTTCTCGGTCATGCTGGAAGCCGGCCTGCCCCTGGTTCAGTGCCTCGGCATCATGGCCGAACAGCAGGAGAATCAAACTTTCCGGGCGGCGCTGGTGACGGTTCGGGAAGATGTCGAGTCCGGTTCGACTCTTGCGGATGCGCTGCGCCGACACCCTAAGGTCTTCGACAATCTCTTCGTCAACATGATCGCCGCTGGCGAAGCCGGGGGAGTGCTCGACATCATCCTGACGCGGCTGGCCATCTTTATCGAGAAAGCGGTCAAGCTGCGCCGTTCGATGCTGTCGGCCATGATCTACCCCGTCGCCGTCCTTTCTTTTGCGGTCATCGTCGTATTTGTGATCATGGTATGGGTCATTCCGGTCTTCGTCACGCTTTTTCAGGGCCTGGACGCCCCCCTCCCGCTGCCGACCCGGATCGTCATGCAGGTCAGCGCCTACACCCGTTTTTTCGCCATCCCGATCATCGCGCTGGCAGTCATTGGAGGCTTCGGCCTTCGCTCCTATTACGGCACGGAAACCGGGCGGCTCGCCGTCGATTCGCTTGTGCTGCAGGTTCCCATTTTTGGGGTCGTCTTGCGGAAAATCGTCATCGCGCGGTTTTCCCGCACGCTGGCAACTCTCCTCAACAGCGGTATTCCCATACTGGACGGACTGGAGATCACGGCCCATACGGCTGGCAACCGCCTCATCCAGGACGCTCTCATGCTGGTTCGAAAGGAAGTTGCGGAGGGAAAGACGCTGGTGGACCCGATGAAGCGAAGCGGCGTCTTCCCCAACATGGTCACCCAGATCGTCGGGGTGGGAGAACAGACCGGGGAACTGGACCAGATGTTGAGCAAGCTGGCCGACTACTTTGAAGAAGAATCCGACGTGGCTATCGCCAACCTGCTGACTTTAATGGAGCCGCTGCTCATTATTTTCCTGGGCGTCGTGGTCGGCGGGATCGTCGTCTCGATGTACCTGCCTATCTTCAGTCTGATCAGTCACCTCGCAGGCAGTTGAGTTGAACGGATCGGACCGGCGGCGCAAGCCCGCCGCGGAAGGGGGCCAAGGATTGAAGTTCAAGCCGGTCCGAGTGAAAGAGCTGGCGTGAGCGCGGGCGGAAGGGTTTTTAGAGCGAACGAGGGGAAGCGGCGACGGCTCGCTGACGCTGCGCAGGAACGACCCGTCGGCTTGCAGAGTTCACGAACCCTCGAAGGGAGCGGATTTCGTCGGACTGTGAGTGAAATCACCGCCTATCTTGGTTGCGACGTCCTACAGTAACCGAGATTTCGCGGGATGAGGGCTTTGGAAGGCGTGGACGTTTATTGTGTCAATCGAACCGAAGGAGACAAAAGCATGAAAACTCAGAGAGGTTTCTCACTCATCGAACTTCTGATCGTGGTGGCCGTGATCGGCATCATCGCCGCCATCGCAGTTCCCAGTCTGGTCGAGTCGCGCAAGGCAGCCAATGAAGCCTCGGCCATTTCCGCCGTGCGCAACCTGACCACGTCGCAGATTACGTTCGCATCGACGATCGGTAACGGCGAATACGCCGAAAGTCTAGCTGAACTGTTGGATGCCGGCTTCATCGATCCAGCTCTGGGCTCGGGTACGAAGGACGGCTACGATTTCACGGTGGCGGCCAGCGCTGAGGTCGGCTTCACCATCAACGCCGACCCGGTCGGCGCCAGCACAGGCACGCGCCACTTCTACAGCGACCAGACGGCTGTGATCCGATACAGCATGGACGGCGCAGCAGG
>DATKAT010000297.1:0-6879 GCA_035514675.1 Acidobacteriota bacterium
GGCTATGCCTCTTCGCCGCTCCTTTACCGGAATTCCCTTTACGTTCAAGTCCTGCACGGAATGAAGACGGACGACCCCTCCTACATTCTTCGTATCGACAAGAAGACGGGCAGAACGATCTGGCGCGTGGAGCGGCCGACCAACGCCATTCGCGAATCGCCCGACTCCTACACTACTCCCGCTCTTCTGAAATACGACGACAGGGTGGAGATCGTCATCACCGGCGGCGACTGCGTCACCGGACACGATCCGGAAACAGGAAGGGAACTCTGGCGGGCGAATGGGCTAAATCCCACCAACAATCCCTGGTTTCGGATCGTCGCCTCGCCGGTCGTCTCCGACGGCGTCATCTACGCGCCCACTCGCGAGAAGCCCCTGCTGGCGCTCAAGGCAGGCGGCAGAGGAGACGTCACCGAATCGCATCTGCTCTGGTCGTTCGAACACGGTCCGGACGTGCCGACGCCGGTCACCGACGGGACTTACTTTTACAGCATCAACGACAAGGGGATCGCATACTGCCTGGACGCCAAGACCGGAGAGACGGTCTGGGGACCGGAGCGGCTGCAGCCGGGGACCTATTCCTCTTCGCCGGTTTTGGCCGACGGCAAGATCTACATCATCAACGAAGACGGAGTCACTTCGGTAATCAAAGCCGGGCCCCGGTTCGAGATTCTGGCGGAAAACGACGTGGGCGAGTATACGCTCAGCTCCATCGCCATCTCCCAGGGCCAGATCTTCCACCGGACCGCCGAATACCTGTACGCCATCGGCGAACGCCGCGCCGTGGAATGACCATCTTCCTGGGGGACGTTTGTTGCGCCGAGGGTCAAAAGCTCCAGAACCGCGGGATGAAGATCACCGACAGGATCCAGAAGATGATGCTCAGGGGCACGCCGGTGCGCAGGAAGTCGGTGTAGCGATAGCCGCCCGGGTTGAAGATCATGGTGTTGGTCTGGTAGCCGACCGGCGTTGAAAAGCCGGTCGAGGCGGCGAAAGTGATCGCCATCAGCAGCGGCCGGGGGTCGATTCCGGCCTGCTGCGCCGTTGAGATGGCGATCGGAGAGAGCAGGACAGCCGCGGCGTTGTTGCTCATGCACTCGGTCAGAATGGAGGTCATCAGATAGAAGACCGCCAGCATGCCGATGGGGCCGAAGTCTCCGACCGGGCCGAGCGCCGACTCGGCGATGACTCGAGCCGTTCCAGACTTTTCCATGGCGATGCCCAGCGGCAGAACTCCCGCCAGCAGGAAGATAACCTTCCAGTCGATCGCCTCGTAGGCCTCCTCCAGATCGATACAACGGGTCAGCACGAGAGCCAGGCAGCCGAGGATCGCCGAAACCAAAATCGGCATGACGTTGATGGACGCCAGGCCGACGACCGCGGCGATGATTCCGATGACGATTGGAACCTTGTGCCGGCGCATTCCAGGCTCGTCGACCTCGTCCAGAACGATGAAGCTCTCGTCTTCCCGAAACCGGCGGATCGGCTCTCCCGGTGCCTGAATCAGCAAAGCGTCGCCCAGCTCCAGCCGCACTGAGTTCAGCTTTTCATGGATCGCCTCGCCCCGCCGCTGGATGGCGAGCACCAGCGCCTTGTAGCGATTCCGGAAGTCGAGATCTTTCAGCGTGTGCCCCACCAGCTTGGAGCCGGGCGCCACCAGCGCCTGCACCAGTCGCAGATCCTCCGATTCCAGGGTCTCGTCCTGAAGCTTGAATTCGACGTTGAGCTCCAAATTGGCGGAGCCCCGCAGTCCGATCAGCTGCTGCAGCTCGCCCCGGACCAGCAGGACGTCGCCCTCCTCGATGGCATGGCGCAGGGGCGCCCAGACTTTCGTTTCGCCGTGCAGCAGCCGCAGCACGGTGACGTCGTGTTTTTCTCCGAGTCCGCTTACTTGAACCGTCTTTCCAATCAGCGGCGATTTCGCGCCGACTCGCAGCTCGGTGATGTACTCGCCGAGCTGAAACGAGGCGCTGAGTTTCTGCGCTTCGCGGTCCGGCAGGAGCCAACGGCCGAAGAGAAGAAAGTAGGCGGTTCCGGCGACGAACAGGATCAGTCCCATCCGCGTGAACTCGAACATGCTGAAGGCTCCATAGCCCGCCTGTTGCGATATCGAGCTCACCAGCAAATTGGTGGACGTGCCGATCAACGTGCAGACTCCGCCAAACTGCGAGGCGTACGACAGCGGGATCAGCAGCTTGGACGGGGCGATCTTGCGCCGGTTGGCCACGATGATGACCAGCGGAATGAAAACCGCCACCGCCGCCGTGTTGTTGATGAAGGCCGACATTACTCCCACGGTCGACGCGATGATGATCACGGCGGCGAAGTAGTTGCGTCCGTAGTGGACCAGCAGCCGTCCGACCGCCGCCGAGGCGCCCGTCTTCTGCAGGCCCGAACTGAGGATGAACATGGCCGCCACCGTGACAGTGGCGGGGTTGCTGAAACCGGAGATCCCCTCATTGGGTGTCACCAGACCCAACGCCAGAAGCGAGCCGAGCACCATCAGCGCGACCAGGTCGATAGGGAACTTGTCCGAAATGAACAGGGCCACCGCGCAGACGAGGATTCCCAGCACCAGGACCATGTCCAGGGTCATGACTGCGTCCTCCGATCTTTCCGGCTCACCGTCGAATCGATAAGTTTCCGCCTCCGGCATCGATGGGAAAGCCGCGCGGCGCAGGGCCCCCGAAACCGGCCCTGCCGCTGCGGCCGAATGTGCGCTCCACTCTCAGCGGCGAGTATAAGCAGGCCCGGAAAATCGTGTCAAGCGAGGCGTCGCACGAGGCGTCTGGAGTTCAACCGAATCTCGAGGCGCCGATTGACGACGAACTTCGGACTCAGGTCAGGGCCGGAAGTACAGCACCATTCCCGCGCCGAAGGCGGTCAGTACAAATCCAAGATACAGCAGCGGATTGGGAGAGATCTCCGGCGGGTGCAGCATCATCGAGACGACGACGTTGACCAGGGGGGCGCCGCCGAACACCAGCGGCATGACGTAGGTGGGGAGTCCGCCGCTGGCGAAGGCCCAGATGATGAACAGCGCGCCTAGCGCCCCCAAAACGCCTGCAGTTGTCGCATAGGAAAAGCCGAGCCCCGTAAAGCCGCGCAGCTCCCCCTGATGCCAGAGGCTCACGACCGGAACCAGCACCCCGATTAAAAAGTAAGCCAGCCCGACGCACAGCAGCGCCCGCATCGAACTGCCCAGGGCCACCTGCCCTTTATGCAGCGCCGGCCCGTACATCCCCCAGCAGACCACCGTCCCCATCACGAAAATCAACCACGTCATGACCGCACTGTCTCCTTCCTCGCAGTTAAAGACCCGTCAGGTTCCTGAATTTCGGGATCAAAAGAGAAAGTTTAACCGAATCGGCAAAGCGACGCGCCTGCTGCGTAGCCGCTCTATGCAGCCCGTGATCGAAATCCTGGTCCGTTGTGTTGCGGGCGCCGCTGGTCCGGATCGTAGGCGCGGCCACGCAGGCGATGCTGATGCATCGTCCAGGAGCCGCAACGACCGAGACGGGCCTGCGCCGTCCGCAACCCTCCGGGCAACAGGGGTTTGCGGCCCCCGGCCTGCGTTGCTCGTCGTCAACGATGCTACCGGCATCGCCTTCCTCCTCGCGCCTTGCCGGCTGACCGCAGATCCCTGTTGCACGACGCGCCAGGACTTCGATCACGGGCTGCCAAGCCTCCTCGAGGTACTGCACGAGTACGACTGCGGGGGCCTTGGGGCTTCGTGACTGTGCAAAGTGCGTCCAGATTCCGAAAACGCGTTCGGATGCGAGCGTCGCCCGGCTCAGCCGGACTGGCAGTGAAACCCCGCGCTTCCGCACGGGGCTATTTACCGCCGCCCGCAGAGCGGGCTTAAGGGGCTCCCGCCCCATGGCCGGGGGCGGAGCCACGAAGCGCTCAGCCGCCGAAGCAGTACAGCCGGCCGTCGAGGTCGCCGACCACCAGGCGGCCTTGAGCGATAGCGGGGGAGGCGGAGATGGCGGCGCCCGCGTGAAATTCCCAGACTTTCGAACCGTCCTGCAGATCGAGAACGTACAATCGGCCGTCGTTGGAGCCGACGTATACGCGGTCTCCGGCGACGGCCGGCGATGAGTCGACTCGGGCGCGAGTCATGAAGGTCCAGCGGGCTTCTCCAGTGGCAGCGTCCAGGCAGTGGATCATTCGGTCTCTTCCGCCTACGATCACTTTTCCGTCGGCGACGGCTGCCGACGACTGGAACGGGAAATTACGCTGCGGATGCGCATAGCGCCAGGCGACGGAGCGGGATGTCAGATCTACGCCGAGGACCTCGTTGTTGAAGGTTCCGAAAAAGGCGCGATCGCCGGACAGGGCGGGAGACGCGCCCGTATAGGCGCCGGCCGGGATCTCGAAGGCTTGGGCGCCGTCCGAAATCCTGACGGCTCGAAAGATCTCGTCGCAACCCGAAATGTAGGCGGTCCCATCGGCGACTGCCGCCGTCGAATGAACGGGTCCCTGGGCTTGAAATTTCCAGAGAACCGATCCGTCGCGGACCGACAGCGCGTACAGGTGCTCGTCGTAGGACCCGATCAGAATCCGATCGCCGACGACGACGGGCGAAGCCTTGATTTCGCTCTCGGTCTGGAAGGTCCATTCGCCCTCGCCGGTGGCCGCGTCGATGGCGTGAACCACCCCGGCGAGGTCTCCGATGTAGACCCTCCCGCCGGCGACAGCAGGCGAAGATTCTCCAAACGGGTCCTCGCCGACGTACTTCCAGATGAGCGAACCGTCATCCAGATGCAGCGCCGCCACTTCGCCGCCGAAGGAGGCGGCATAGACGACGCCGTCCACGATGGCTGTTGAGGATTCGATGGCTTCGCCGAAATCGAAAGCCCACTTCAACTGGAGCGAAGAGGGAAGGGAAGCCGCGGCCATGCCCGTCAATACGGGATTTCCGCGAAACTGCGCCCAACCGGGATCGCTGACGGCCGCGGTTGGGGAAGGCAGGATCGCTACAAGGCCGATCAGCAGAAAGATCAAGCAGAGAAGCCAGGGCGCGGCTCCTCTCATTTCCTTCCTTTCGGACGGGCTGCGGTTGGAGTCGTTACTCATCCTATCGATCTCCTGGATTCGCTCAGCTTCAGGCCGTCGATTCGGCCAGAGCGAACAGCTGGTTTCGGGTCACGATAAAGAGTACGCGGTTGGCCGGAACCGGGGTGGTGTAGACCGAGCTGCCCATGTTCATCTCGCCCACGATCTTCAATTCCTTATCGTGCTCGACGACCGCCACATCGCCGTCTTCATCTCCCAGATAGACTTTTCCGTCAATGATCATCGGTGAGCCCCAGACGGCGGCAAACAGATCGTGGACCCAGTGGACCTCTCCCGTTTTCGCGTCCAGGCAGTGGAAGAACCCGCTGAAATCGGGATAGTAGAGCAGGCCGTTGTCGACGGCCGCCGTGGAGATGGAGCGCCGAATTTCGTCATAGTGCCAGACGGGTCCGTCTGCGGTGATGTCGCCCCGCTTGGTGGGATCGATCGCGTACAGGTGCCCGATTCCCTCGCCGTGCTCGGGGTCCTGGCCGTTGGCGATGTAGACCAGTCCGTCGTGAACGACGGGGGTGGAAATGATGTTGTTGCGAGTTCTGGGCCAGACCGAGTCCGCTGGATTGGTGTCGAACTCCCAGAGGCGCTCACCCGTGAGGGCTTCGTACCCGCGAATCCATCCGTCTCCAAACCCCATGATCACCTGAGGAACGCCGTCGACTTCCGCGACCGCGGGCGCCGACCACTGCCCGTGGAGAATGTTTTCGCCGGCGGGCGTGTCCTCCCACACCAGCTCTCCGGTGTGCTTGTTAAGAGCGATGATGTCGGGCGCGTTGGGGGACGGGATGTGAACGTGGCTTTCGTCGTGCCCGTTGGAAGTGCTGACGTAGATCAGATCGCCGTAACTGACCGGCGAGGAATTAGACATGTTGTGCGGAAAGGCGGCAACCTCTTCCATCATGTCGAAGCGCCAGGCCACCCGGTAGCCGGCCGTCGCGTCTTCCGCCGATCCGGTCAACTCCAGACAGACGACGTGGCCGCGGTTGGTTACGTAGTAGAGGCGACTGTTTTCAACCAGCGGGGACGAACAGATACCCTGATAGGGCCAATCGTTGACGCGGCCGGAAGCCAGTTTCTCCGTCGTCTTCTGCCACAGAAACTTGCCATCCGACTCGCGAAAGGTCTTTAATACGCCCCGGTCGCCCGGCTCGTCGGGGTTTCGCAGCGCCTCGTTGTTGGTGCCGACGAAGACGAGGCCGTCGCTGACGACGGGATTGCCGTAGCTCTGGGAACCGAGTTCGCCCACCCATTTGACGTTCTTTCCAGAGGAAACGTCCCAACTTGTGGGAATGCCCTTCATGTTGGAAAACATGTTTCGGACGGGCGTTCCGCCCCACATCGGCCAGTCTCCGGTGGGGGCGTCGGCGGCGAAGCCCGGCGAAAAGGGTCGCAGAAACGCCGCGGCTGCGGCAAATGACGTCGACTGAACGAATCGCCTGCGGTTCAGGGTCCTCTTCTTCATTGGTTCGGTCTCACTTCCAGGTTTCTAAAAAAGACTTCGTGCTGAGCATCGGAATAGATGCCGGGACTACCGCTCCGGTTTGGAAGCGGGTCGATCCGATCGATCAGCCACTCCTGAGGCTCGTGTTCATCGACCGGCCAGGCTTTGCCCAGGGCGCGGACGCGCCCGTCTTCCAAGTTTTCGACTCTGAGCTTCAATCGGTACCACGTGTCCGGCTCCCACGGGAACGGCACGGTGACGGTCCGCTCGGTTTCCGGCTGCCAGGGCTGCAACTCCATACGCTGGTGATTCCCGAAAAGGATCAACGCATAGCGCTGCGCCACCACCCCCGCATCTCCCATCTG
>DATKAT010000298.1:0-7048 GCA_035514675.1 Acidobacteriota bacterium
CAGGCCACGGCTTTGGTCAACGAGGCTTACTTGCGCCTGATTCCGGATCGGAGCCTCCAGTGGAACGATCGGGTCCACTTTTGCGCCATTGCGGCCCGGGCGATGCGTCAGATTCTGGTCGAGCGGGCTCGGGCCCGGCAGGCGAAAAAGCGGGGAGGCGCCGCCCTTCCGGTGACGCTGACCGACGAAATCCTTGGGAGAGCCGAACGATCCGTTGAATTGCTGGACCTGGATGAGGCCCTGACGAGGTTGGCCGACCTGGACCCCAGCGGCGCGGAAATGGTGGAGCTGCGATTTTTCGGAGGCCTGACGGTCGAAGAAACGGCGGAAGCAATGAGGGTTTCCCCCGCCACCGTGAAGCGTCGGTGGGCATTCTGCCGGGCCTGGCTCAGACGCGAGTTGAAGAGTTGAATCCCGCACGATTTCGAAAACTGAGGGAGATCTTCGAGGAAGCGCTCCATCAGCGGCCTGAAAGCCTCGAAGAATTTCTGCAGCAGGCTTGTTCGGACGATCCGGGCATGCTCGGAGAGCTGCGTTCGCTGCTCGCTTCTCATCGAGAGTCGGACAGCTTCCTGCAGACGCTCCCGCTTTTCCAGGCGGACAGCCCGCTGGCGGAAGGGCAATCCGTTGGTCCGTATGTTGTGCGACGCGAGATCAGCAGGGGAGGAATGGGCATCGTTTACCTCGCCGAAGATACGCGTCTGCAGCGACCGGTCGCTCTGAAGGCGCTGACTCCAAAGCTGCTTTTGGACCAGCGGCAGCAGGAGCGATTTCGCAGGGAAGCGCGGCTGGCGGCCTCCCTTTCGCACCCCGCTATCGCCACCGTCTTCGCCCTGGAGGAAGTCGAGGGGCGCTTTTACATCGTCAGCGAATACGTTTCCGGCAACACCCTTCGTAGGGAGTTGGAAAAAGGTCGTTTCCAGGTCGAGCAGGTCCTCCACTCAGGCCTTCAAATGGCGGAGGGCCTGGCGGCTGCTCACGAAATGGGGATCGTCCATCGAGACCTGAAGCCGGAGAACGTCATTTGCAGCAGCAGGGGCCAGCTTAAAATAGTGGACTTCGGGTTAGCCCTGATTCCCGGAGCGGACCCGCCCCATCAGCGTTTGACGCAGGCTGGCGTGTTTCTGGGAACTCCCGCCTACATGTCGCCCGAGCAACTGCAAGGCGATCCGATCGACTTTCGCAGCGATATATTCTCGTTCGGCGTGATCCTTTATGAATTGGCCTCGGGAAAGCACCCGTTCCAGGGCGCAAACGCCATCGCAACCATTGTGAAGATTACTGGAAACGAACCTCCTCCACTCGAGAGTCTCCCGACGTTTACCCCGGAGTTGAACAGGCTGATTGAGAGGTGCCTCCGGAAAAGTCCCGACCAGCGCTGTCAGTCGATCCGCGAGGTGGCAGACAATCTTCAAGCATTGACGCATTCTGGAAAGGCAGAAGGCTTCCCAAGCGTCAAGGTCGCTCCGAACGCAGAACCATCGGAAGTGGAAACCGGGGAAGTTCGCCTGCGCAGCCACTGGTGGGTGGTACATCAGACGCTGGTGCTGCTGCTGTATGGCGTGATGGTCGGAGTGCTCTGGCAAGTCAAAGAAACCGATCAAACTCTTTTCTCTCTGCTTGCTTTCTTTGCGGCCTTGGCCGGCGCGATCGCAAACGGCGCGTTTCGAGTCCACTTCCTGTTCACATGGCGCTTCAACCGAACCGCCATCCTGGAACAGATCAGCCGCCTCGGACCGTGGGTGAGAGGGATCGATTGGGCCTTTACGGCCGTGCTGCTTGCGGCGGCTGTCGGCGTATTTCGGCATCACTTGCTGGCAGGCGTACTGCTTGCAGTAGCAACGGCTTATCTGGTCGTTTTTCTCGTGGTCGAACCGACAACGGTCCGCGCCGTCTTCTCTGGTGGTCGTGAAACCGACCGTTGAAGCGGCGTCGAGAACAGCCGACGAAAAAAGTCCCCGCTCCTCCATCCACTGACTGCGGCTGACCCACACAGTCCGGCCGCCGAGGCCCGGCGTTCGCAATCCGCCCCGAAGTGAGCCCGTTTTCTTGTCGTTTTCACATTATCAGGTGGAGGACAAGCGGAGGCCAACGATGAGCGAACTCAATTCCCACCACATTCGCGAACACCGAAGCATCCTGATGACTGCGGAAAAACGACTGTTGATCTGGATCGCAAAGAAGCTTCCCGGACGCGTCACATCCGATCTCCTGACATTGCTGGGATTCCTTGGGATGCTGATGGCGGGTCTCAGCTATTGGGCTGCGAGCCGGGACGAACGAGCTCTTCTGCTGGTTGTTCCGGCTTTGGCTCTCAACTGGTTCGGCGACAGTCTGGACGGTACTCTCGCCAGAGTCCGCAACTGCCAGCGAAACCGGTACGGCTTCTACGTCGATCACATCCTGGACATGATTGGAGCGGCCATCTTGACGGCAGGCCTGTCAGCCTCTGGGCTCATGACGCCATGGATCGCCTTCGGCTTGCTGGCCGGATTCCTGCTTGTGTGTGCGGAGTCCTATCTCGCCACGCACACGCTGGGGGTCTTCCGGCTGGCGCTGATGCGCGTCGGCGGGACGGAACTGCGGATTCTGCTGGCGTTCGGCACCGTCTGGCTGCTCTACAAACCCACCGTCCAAGTGGGGAGCTTCGGTCCATTCATGTTGTTCGATGTCGGCGGGGTCTGCGCAATGGCGGGATTAACGGCAGCCCTCATCTATTCAGCCGTCCGCAACGCTCGCGCGCTTTACAAGGCGGAGCCCCTCGTAAGTTCGGGAGGGTCCAGATAGTGCCTCCGCAAGAACTCCGGCGGGATCAGTTTGGCACCAGCTGGCGCCGGTTTGGGAGCTTCAACCTTGTTGGCGGGTTGGGCGCGCTGGTGCAGGTCGGAGCCCTGGCAGTTCTTTTGACCCTCGGCATTCATTACTTGACTGCAACCGCCCTGGCTGTTCAAACCGCCGTCGTGCACAATTTCTGCTGGCACGAGCGTCGAACCTGGCGGGATCGCGCGGGAGGGGGCCGATCGGGAATGATTCGTCGGCTTCTACGCTTCAACCTGACCATCGGGATGGTGTCGATCGCCCAAAATCTCCTCCTGATGAAGATTCTTGCAGGCGCCCTGGGCATTGATTGCCTAGCCGCCAATGTCGCCTCCATCGGCGCCTGCTCGTTCGTAAACTTTCTCCTCTGTGAAAGGCTCGTCTTTACAGATCGGCAGCCGTTTTCAGACTAACACTTAAAGCAAGCCGGTCACAAGCCGGGCCTCTCTGGTCGAAAGGAGGATTCCATGCTGCAGTTTCAGATTCAGGCGAAAAGTCTGCTCACGATAGTCCTTGCCTGCGCAATTGCTCTTTCTCCCGCCTCGCTGCGGGCTCAGGAGCTTCCGGCCGAGACGGTCGCTGGATGGAATCTGTATGTGCAACTGACGGAGAGCCGGATCGAGCGAGAGCTCGGCTCCAGAGACCATTTCTTCGCATTCGAATTTCAAGCTCCGCCGAAGGCCAGGTCCGAACGCGCGTCGATTTTGTCAGGCGAAGTGACTGTCGCAAAGATGCAAACGCGGAAAAAAGACGGACGTGCGGTGCCTGTGCCGGGGGGCAAAATTCACCACTGGAGGGGGGCTGTCTTCATACCCAATATCAGCCTGCAATCGTTGCTGGAGGCGGCGCGGCAGATTGACGGTCAGGCGCATCGGCAAGAGGACGTCCTGGAGTCGAAAGTCCTTGAGCAGGGCGACGACTCGGCCCGCATCTACCTACGGTTGACTCGCAGGCATATCGTCAGGGCGACCTACAACACCGAACATCTGGTCCGCTTTCGCCGGATAGATCCCGAAAGAGCTGCAAGCCGATCCATGGCCACCAGGATCGCGGAGTTGGCGAACGCAGGAACCCGAATGGAGAGCGAAAAGCCGCCCGACGGCGACCGTGGATTCCTTTGGCGACTAAACTCATATTGGCGGTACCGGCAAGTAGCGGAGGGGGTGCTGGTCGAGTGCGAGTCACTGTCTTTAAGCCGCTCCATCCCGGCTATTGCGGCCCCCGTGATCAATCCGATTGTCGACAGCGTAGCAAGGGAGTCCATGACCCGCACTCTGGCTTCCATGAAACGCCGATTCCAGGAAGGGGGATAACCATCCAAGAAGTCTGGCGGACCGCAGTTCCGTTTCAAACGGAAAAGCCGCCGGGGGCTCCGCTGCGAAGAACTGTCAAAAACCCTGGAGAACTTATTGAGTTGGCTTGTCACGCAAACTCGCGGAGGGAAGCATGAGAATCGCAATGCTTTACAGAATGTCGTTCTTTTTGATGTTTTTGTCTGCGGCCTTGGGACAAAGCGGAGCCCCACATCAGAAGTCTGCGGGCTTTGTCTTTGCGGCTCCCGGCGCGTTCGTTGCCGGGAACGGCTTCAGCGAAGGCGTCGTCCATCTGGGCGCAGGCGCCGAAGGCCTCGTCCATGGGGGTCTCGGGCTCGGAGCGGCCTTGGGCTATCTGTTCCCCTTCGACGGGAAGGGGATCGGGGTCTTCTCGCCAGGCGTCCTGTATCAGTTTCATCGGCAGAAAAAGACAGTTCCCTTTGCAACTGGAGGCTATACGCTCATTTTTCGAAGTGGCGTCGCCCATTTGATTCACTTCGGCGGGGGCGTCAACCATTGGATTAATGATCGATGGGGGCTGCGGTTTGAGGGGCGCGATCACTTGAATCCCAATCACCCAGACCTTCACATCCTTCAAGTTCGGATCGGTATCGTATTTCGTTAAACCGCATTTGCTCCTTGAGCGGCGGAAAGAGGCGGTCGACTTCTTAATGCTCGGATGGGCAGTGCCCGGATGGGTGCCCGGATGGGGATGCCCGGATGGGGCAGTGGTTTTTTTCGGATGCCCGGATGGGGACAGTGGTTTTTTTTCGGAAGGGGACGGAAGCGTTTTGCGGTTGGGGGGAAAGCTTTGCGGGCTCCGGCTTTGCGGGCGGCGGCGGGCTGTGGCGTCCAGGCCTTTGGGCGCTGGTCCGCTCATTTCGATTTCGCCCAAATCGAAGCTGCGACGTTTTAGACGGGTGAAGGAGCCTGAGAAGCGGGATCGGCAGCGTCGCCGAAGGTCGGCGGCGCACCGCCTCCGCGGCAGCGCGGCCTTCAGTCTGGAGTTTTTCAATGTCTCGCCTTCCCCGTCTGAAAGTCGACTCCGGCCCGGGCTGGTACCATCTGTGCAGCCGGGTCGCCGGCAGCCCCGACTGGTTTCCCTTCGACGATCCGGCCGCCCGGCAGAAGCTGTACGACATCCTGCGCTTCTACCTGAACGTCTACTTCTGCGACACCGCCGGATTCTGCATCCTGTCCAACCACTACCACCTGCTGGTCCGCTTCCTTCCCTTCCGCAAACTCGCCGACTCGGAACTGCTGCAGCGGGCCAAATTGCTGTACCCGAGCCCGGAAAAGAAGCTCCGCACCAAAAAGCAGCGGAGGCGCTTCAACCAACGGCTCTTTGACGTCTCCGAACTGATGCGCAACGTGCAGATGGCCTGCGCCAAGTGGTACAACCTCAACCACAACCGCAGAGGCGCCTTCTGGGCCGAACGATTCAAATCGGTCCTGCTGCAGGATCCGCAGGCGATTCTGGACGCCCTGCTGTACGTGGAGCTCAATCCGCTGCGGGCCGGACTCGTCCAGCGCCCCGAGGACTGGCAGTACGGTTCGGCTCATCTGCGGGCGCTGGGACAGGACGACTGGCTGATTCCGCTGCACGAGCTGATCGGCAAGATGCCCGGCATGCCGACGGTCGAACGCTTCCGCGCCCTGCTGTATCACCGCGGCGCGGTGCAGAGCAAGCCCGGCACGGGGGCCATCCCCCCGGAAATCCTGCTCCAGGAGCAGCAGCGCGGCTTCCGCCTCGGCGGACTGTTCAGAAAACGCTTGCGCTGGTACAGCGACGGCCTGGTGCTGGGATCGCAACAGCAGGTGCAGAAATGGGTCGACCGCATGCGCCAGACCGGCCGCTACCTCCGTCGCAAACGCCCCATCCGAAAGCGCCTCGGCCAGGCCGACATCTTCATGCTGCGCGAACAGCGCAAGCTGCAAAACCCGGCCCACGCTCCGGCCAAACCCTTCCCGCCGCCCCACTGAGTCCGGGCCGCCGAACCCGCTCGCTTCCTTTCGCCCGGATTCCAAGACTGAGAGTCTTGCAACCTGCCCGGCTGCGCCGCTCTCGACTGCAGCAACGGTCGCGTCGTCGCGAGCCAAACTTCACGTCTTCTTCGTTTTCGCTTGCAGGAACCAGTCTGGGTGTGAATAAATTCGCATATCACTTCTGTGCCTAGCCCGCATTTCTCACACGAGTTCGTCGCGATGCGTTGGAGAGCGCCATGGATGTAAGGCGCGCGACCAAGGCCCCCGCAGTCGTACTCGTGCAGTCCGTCGAGGAGGCCAAGGAGCGGCAACGCGGCAGACGCGCCGCACTCCGACGCCGCAGCAGGACCCGCGTGCAAAATTCAGGTTAAACCCGCCCGCCATGCCGAGAACGGGCTGGATGCCTCTCCCCCCTACTTGTTCAGGTAGCGGCTGGTCAATTCGAAGGCGAGAAGCGAAAGGAGCAGAGACGAGAAAATAACGACGGAGACTTCATTGAAATTGCGCTTCCAAAGGCTCAACAGCGCCAATCCGGTGAAACCGAGGGCGTAGCTGACCCGGATTCCCCAGACCTGTACGTCGGATCCTCGTGGAAATCGGAAAAGGAATATCACAAAACCCACCGTCGCGAGCGTAAAAAAGAACAGCGCCGCCAATCGAAATGAAACGGGGTCGAACATTCAGTGCCTACTCATTATTGGACGGGGTGTTTTCGACAGACGACTCCAGCCTCTTTCAGCAAAGCGAAGGAAGTTTTGTTCAACGGATAGTCCATGTTGTAGACGACCTCGCTGATCCCCGCGTTAATGATCATCTTCGTACACATCAAACAGGGAGCGAACGTAGTGTAAAGCGTCGCTCCCTTCACGCTTACGCCATGATACGCAGCCTGCGTGATGGCGTTCTCTTCCCCGTGGGAACAAAGACATTCG
>DATKAT010000299.1:0-2223 GCA_035514675.1 Acidobacteriota bacterium
GGAAACTACGCCCGCGCGGAGAAGCTGTACGCGGAAGCTCAGGAAGCGGCGCTTCAGGACCCGGAGGCGGTCGCCGAACGAATCGTGGCGCTCAACAATCTGGCGTTGCTGCTGCACCAGCAGAGTCGCGCCCGGGAATCCGAATCGCTCTTTCGGCAGCTGCTCCCGATAGTGGAAAGCGCATTCGGACCGGAGCATGCGGAAACAGCCATCTGTTTGGAAAATCTCTCGGCGACGCTGCGGCGGCAGGATCAGACCGGGGAGGCTGCCAAGCTGCGCCGAAGAGCCCGCGAGATGCGCCTCAGGCTTCGTGAGGAGCGCCCGCTCCGGTGAAACGCGGGCTGCAAGTCCCGGCCCGCATCGATGCTTCCCCTCTCAAGTCGCGGCGCGGTCCGACGCTGCGGTTGACGGAAGCGTCCGAGAAAACGCCTGATTTGGCTTATCAGCGCAGAACGAACCGCAATCCGGCGCGCACGGTCCGAGGCTGGCCAAGGGTTTCCCAAGGCGTTCGTCCGATCGAAAAGGCCTCATCCAACAGGTTCTCCACGGCCAGCTCCAGCGTCAGATCGTCCCGCATGGGTCTGCGCAACAGGAGGTCGACGACCACGAATCGTTCCAAGGGCAGATCTTCGAGATCATCCTCAAACTGGCGGCCCACCCAGCGCAAGCCGGCCGATGCGATCACCGGTCCCAAATAACGAATTCCAGCGAAACCCTGGTGCAGAGCGGTCTGAGGTAGCCGCAATCCGGAGTCTGAATCCGTTGAATCCGATAGCAAGTAAGCGGCCTCGATGTCCCAGTAGGGCGAGAGCTTCCAGCGGAATTCCCCCTCCATCCCGCGAATTCGGGCGCCGCCCAGATTCCGGCGCTGCCGCAAAATCAGATCCGGCTCAATCGACAAGGTCACATTGCTGACGGCTTCCTCCAGCCGGCTCCAGAAGCCGTTGACGCGCAGCAGCAGATTGGATGCGGGATGCAGATCGAATCCTCCCTCCGCTCCCCACAAAGTTTCGGCGCTCAGATCCGGATTGGCTTCGGTGAGGATGTTTCCGACCCGAAAGGATCGATACAATTCGTTGAGCGTGGGCGCTCGAAAGCCACGATAGACCGAACCACGAAGGGTCAAAGGTGCGGCTGCGCGCAACAGGAGTCCCGCCTTGGGGTTCAGGCTGGCCTGCGACCCGCGGTTCTCCCATACGTCCAACCGCGTCCCGAGCTGCAGCTCCAGTCGCGGATTCAGCGGGACCAGATGCTGCGCGTACAGGCCCGCCAGATTCTGATCGAAGTCGGCCCAAGCCACCCGCCGCCAGTCGGCGCCGATCAGCGAACGCTCCGATAGCCGCCAGTTGAACAGGGCTCCAAAGGCGGTCCAGTCGAAGCGCTGCTCGCCCGTCAAAAACTCCTGTCGGCGATCCGGGAGGATTCTGGAAAAGGCGCTCTCCAGGACGCCGTCCTGCACGTACAATCGCGCTTCCCAGCGATCCCGCAGCAGTCCGACATCGAACTGAACCATCTCTGAGCGATTCGTCTGCAGTTCGGTCCCGTTGTTTCGGTCTTCCAGGTAGTAGTTCATACCGAACTGCAGGTCTTTGTATTCAAGTCCCGCTAAAATCGAACGGAAATCTACGTCGGCCTTTCGGTCGATCGAGCCTCTCTGGTCCGACCGCACAGGGATATATCCGTCGCTGGCAAACAGTCGGGTCGAAGCCTGAAAATGGACTTCTCCGGCCCGCTCCGCAAAAGTGGCGTCGAGATCCCGAATGCCCAGGCCGCCTGCCGACATTCTTCCCGCGAACCGAAAATTCCGTCGCACCGGCGTCAAAAGCTGGATGACTCCACCCATGGCGCTGCTGCCGTACAGCTGACTGGAGGCGCCTCGCACAAGTTCCACACGCTCCAGGGCGGAAACCGGAATCCGGTTCCAGTACACCCAGCCGCCGAAGGGATCGTTTAAGGGGACTCCGTTCCACAAGACCAGACTCCGGCTGGTTCCACTGGGGCCGATTCCCCTCAGGGAAACGCCTTGCGTGGTGGGGTGGGCGATCAGGCTGCTGGAACGGCGGAAAAGGCTGAAGCCGGGCACCCGCCTCAATATCTGATCGAGAAGAAAGGAGGGAGACTCGTCCAATCGATCGGCCGAGATCACCGTCGCCATCGAGGGCGCGTCTCTTAGGAGCTGCTCCTGGCGGGAGGCCGTGACCACTACCTCAGTGTGCAGCGCTT
>DATKAT010000300.1:0-2936 GCA_035514675.1 Acidobacteriota bacterium
TTCTCACTGACGCCGCGATCGCCGATCGAGGGATTCCGGACATCGGAAGAGGCGGGTAGTAGATGTCGGATCCTTCGGGAAGCTTTGCGTGCAGCAGGTCGTTTCCAAAATAGGTCAGAAATTTCATCTCGCCCTTCAAACAGTTCCGTATTATGCATCAATTTTCCGATTTGCCTAATTCGGCGGCGCAAAACCCTAATGGAAGAACGGCCGCAACGGGAAAGGGGCGGCGGATTTCAACCCGCCTGCGGAAGCGCTACAGGCAGTTTCCCGCGCCTTCGTTTTCGTTTATCGTGTCAACCATGACGTTTCAACCCGGTCTTCTGAACGGTCAGGTGGCCCTGGTCACTGGCGGAGGAACCGGCATCGGCGAGGCGATTTCGCTGGAACTGGCTCGACACGGGGCGGAAGTTGCGGTGGCCAGTCGAAACGCCGAGCACCACGCCGACGTGCTGGACCTGCTGCGCAGGGAAGGCCGCAATGGGACGGCCTTTGAGTGCGACGTCCGGGACCCGGAAGCCGTCTCAGCCGTGATCGCCGCCGTTTCAGATCGCTATCAGAGGCTCGATATCGTCGTAAACAACGCCGCCGGAAACTTTCCCTGTCGAGCCGAAGACTTGTCGCCAAACGGCTGGCGCACCGTCGTCGACATCGTTTTGAACGGCACTTTTCTGGTAAGCAGGGAGTCTTTCCGCCTGTTGAAGGAAAGCCGGGGGGCGATCGTCAACATCGGCGCCCCCTATGCGGAATCGGCGGCCCCGCTGGTGGCCCACTCGGGCGCCGCAAAGGCCGGGATCCTGAACCTGACCAGAACTCTGGCCTTCGAATGGGCCCGCTTCGGGATCCGGGTCAATACGGTCACACCAGGCCCCATCGCGGAGACCGAAGGCGTCCGAAGGCTGATCGGAAGCGATCAGGGCCGGCGGCGACTTCTGGACGCCATTCCACTCAACCGGCTGGGAAAGAAGGAGGAAGTCGCAGCGGCCGTTCTGTATCTGCTTTCTCCCGCGGCGGCTTACGTTACCGGACAGAACCTGGTCGTGGATGGCGGGCTGGGGCTGGTTCAGGGCCTTCGATTCGATCCGTCGGAAAGTCAGGAAAGATGAAGGTTTCAGATCTGCGAACCCCCGCCTTGCTCATTGATTTGAAAAAGTTTCAGAGAAACTGCCGGCGAATGGTCCGCAGGGCCCGCAAGCTCGGAGTCCGGTTGCGACCGCACGTCAAGTCGCATAAGACGATCGAGGGTGGGCGAATTCAGTTGGGACGCGATCTGGAAGGGATTACCGTGTCCACGCTTGCGGAAGCTCGCTATTTCAGCGATGCCGGATTCGAAGATATCCTGTACGCGTTCCCACTGACGCCGGATAAGCTGCCGGAAGTGCTGCAGCTCACCCGGCGCTGCAGGGAGTTTTACGTCCTGATCGATCACCCGGAAATGGCGAACCACGTCGAGCGTTTCGCCCGGCGCCATGAAGAGACGATCTCCTGTTATTTAAAGGTCGACTCCGGGTACCGCCGGGCGGGCGTCGACCCGCGCTCCCAATCAGCCGTTCAACTGGCGAGCCGCCTGGCCGAATCCAGGTGGGTTCGGCTGGCCGGCGTCCTGACCCACGCCGGTCAGGCCTACAGCTCGCGTACGGCGGCTGAAGCGGCCGCGGCGGCTGAACAGGAAAGAAGAGTCATGGCGGAGTTCGGCGAAAGATTGGGGAATTCCGGCATCAAAGTCGCCGTCAGCGTGGGATCGACTCCGACCGCATGCCAGGTCGAAAGCCTCTCCGGCGTGGACGAAATGCGCCCCGGAAATTACGTCTTTTTCGACAAATTTCAGGCCGATATCGGAAATTGCAGAGCCGAAGACTGCTCGGCTACCGTGCTGACCCGCGTCGCCGGCGTTTATCCGGATCGGAATGAAATCATCGTCGACGCCGGCGCGCTGGCTCTTTCCAAAGACCCGGGGGCCGTGCACCTGCAGGAAGGGCCGCCCGGGTACGGCTCCGTCATTGGTCGTCCAGGAATGGAGGTGGCGGGCCTGTCGCAAGAGCATGGATTGGTTCGATGCGCATCAGGCGCCGGAATCGGGCAAGTTGGAATCGGGGACCTGCTGGAAATTCTTCCCAACCACTCCTGCCTCACTGCAGCCCTCTTCCCCGCGTATGCCGTTCGAGAGAAAGAAAAGGTCGTGGATCGATGGATCCCGGTGCGCGGGTGGTGAGGCGGCAATCCGGGCGCCTGCCTGAAACTTGAGACCTGAAAACCTTGAGCTCACCCCCTTGCCCGTCGCCGTTTCAAAAGGACGCACGTGGCCCCGACACCGCCTTCTCGTGGAGAGGCCGAGGCGAATGCGACGATGAGGCGGCCCAGCCTCCGAAGCTGAAGCCACTCCGGCACTTTCTTTTTCAAGACGCCCTCCTGATTTTGAGAGTTGTTCCCCTTGCCGTGAATGATGCGGATGCACCGGAGGCCGCGTCCGCCGGCAAAATTCAGGAAGCGTTCAAGCTCCGCAAGCGCTTCATTCTGACCCATTCCATGCAGGTCCACTTCCGCCTGGATCGAGAAGCCTCCACAGCGAAGCTTCCTCATTAGAGGACGGTTCCACATCTGCTCTCCGCCTTCCCGATAATCCGGGTGATAGCGGGAGTCCTCCAGATTCTCCATCCGAAGCATTTCCGGGAACTCCGCCTCCGACGGCCTGGCGGTGGCCGATCGTCCGACGCGCAGCGCGCTTCTGGAGACCAGGGGCTTGCTGCGTTCCAGAGGAATGACGTCCTTCATGGCGCGGCGGAAGACCTCTTGGCCCGACCCTTCCGAATCCACTTCGGAGGGAAATATCTTTTCGGACAGAGCCTGCTTTTTCACGTTGACCGCCCTCCAGAAAAGGCGCCTTCCGCAGCCGATTCTTCTTGACGCGGCCGAGTATTCGAATCGACCGGAGGCGT
>DATKAT010000301.1:0-3261 GCA_035514675.1 Acidobacteriota bacterium
GTCGGGCGGGTGGGGAGAGATGGCATCCGACCCGGAAATTCTGTCCGCCATCAGGCTGTTGGCCGAAACGGAGGGGATCTTTACGGAACCTGCGGGCGGGACGACGCTGGCGGTGGCCATCAAACTGATCGAACAGGGGAGGATTGAAAAGGATAGCGTGCTGGTCGTCGGAATCACCGGCAACGGGTACAAGGCGGCGGATGCGCTGGAAAACGAAGTGGCCATCAGCGCGCATCTTCGTCCCAACCTCCGCATTTTCCAGCAATGGTACAGGGAGGAGGGCGCAGCCGACGCATCCCTGACTCGACGCGCAGTCGGCGGCTGAGGCTGCATCCGGCGGCGACGCCTGATTGCGTTCCCCGCCGCGCGCCGGACGACGATCGTACGGCTTCAAGCGTTTTGCGTTGAACGGATCCCCCGCCTTTGCCGCTTGTCCGTTCATTGAAGTAACCAGGTTGATTTGGGTATCATTTGCACTTCTAGCCCGGATTTGGCACACGGGTCCGGCGCCGCAGTAGGAGGCGTGTGAGAAATGCGGGCTAGTGTCCTGAGTCAGAAGGTCGTCGTCACAAAAAGGGCGGCGAGCAACGCAGCCAGGCGGGATGCAGCGCCGCCCGACTGTAGACGAACTTCTGACACAGGACATTAGCAGTCAACCTGCGACAACCTGAGGCGGTGTAGCTCAGATGGTCAGAGCAGGCGGCTCATATCCGCCGAGTCGGGGGTTCGAGTCCCTCCACCGCCATTTTATTCTCCGCAATCGCATATGGACGGCCGAGACGCAAAAAGAAGCGAGGAACTCTTTCGGAAAGCCAGCCGCTGCATGCCCGGGGGAGTCAACAGTCCGGTGCGCGCTTTTCGGTCCGTCGGAGGAACCCCGCCGTTTATCGCAAGCGCTTCCGGCTGCAAACTGGTCGACGCGGACGGGCGGGAATACATCGATTACGTCGGGTCCTTCGGCCCCATGATTCTCGGACACGCCTATCCGCAGGTTGTTTCGGCCATTTGCGAGGCGGCAAGCCGCGGGACCAGCTATGGAGCGCCCACTGAAGCCGAAGTGGAGCTGGCCGAGCTCATCTGCAGCCTGGTTCCGAGCCTGGAAAGAGTGCGTCTGGTCAACTCCGGCACTGAGGCCGCCATGAGCGCCCTGAGACTGGCTCGAGCCTTTTCTGGGCGCCCGATGTTTATCAAATTCGACGGCTGTTACCATGGGCACAGCGACCCTTTCCTGGTTCAGGCCGGCTCCGGAGTGGCTACGCTGAACCTGCCCGACAGTCCGGGCGTTCCCCCGGAATTTACCGCGCACACCATCAGCCTTCCATATCAGGACACGGATGCGGTCGGCCGGGCCTTTGAGAAGTTTTCCGGCAGAATCGCCGGCGTTTTTCTGGAACCGGTCGCTGGGAACATGGGCGTAGTGGCGCCCGAGAAGTCATTCCTGGCGAGATTGTTCGAATTGGCCGAAGCCGACGGAGCCCTTGTCGTTTTCGACGAGGTCATGACCGGATTCAGATTGGCAAAGGGAGGAGCGCAGGAATTGTTTGGGCTGCGTCCCCATCTGACCTGCCTGGGGAAGATCGTAGGAGGCGGCCTGCCCATCGGCGCCTTCGGCGGACGAAAGGAGATCATGTCGCAGCTTGCCCCGGAAGGTCCCGTCTATCAGGCCGGAACTCTCTCGGGAAACCCGATCGCCGTCTCGGCGGGCCTGGCCACCCTTCGGGCCCTGGTGGAGCAGGATCCTTTCGAGCGGCTCGAAAGGATCACAGCCGATCTGGCTGAAGGGTTTCGGGAGGCAGCCGCGGCCAACGGCGTTCCGATTCAGGTCCAGGCCTGCGGCTCCATGTTCACCGTCTTCTTCGCCGGTGAGCCGGTCCTCGATTTCGCATCCGCCAAAAAATGCGACACCCGGCAATTCAGCCGGTTTTTCCACGGAATGCTGGAACGAGGCGTCTACCTGGCGCCGTCGCAGTTTGAAGCCTGTTTCGTCTCAACGGCGCACGATTCGGAAGCGGTCAGCCGGACGATTCGCGCCGCCCAAGAGACCTTGGCGCTTTTCTAGACCGCATTTTTCACACGCCTCCTACTACGGCGCCGGATAGCGGCAGTAGCAGTGTGAGAAGGGGAGCCTGAGCGACGATTCCATCAGCGGGGGTCTTCACTCGACTGTGCAAAGTTGTGCGGGCGAAACGGCTCAGTCGGCGACTGGCGAAGCGCCGTTCGAACCCGCCTGCCGGTAGGAAACGGTCAGGATCTCTTCCACTTGTTCTAGAGCCTCGTCGAATTCCTGACGTCTGACCGTTGCGATCTCCGACACGACCAGCTGTCGGGCCCGATCAAACATCTTCTTTTCCCGAAATGAAAGGCTCTTTCGAAAGCTCAAGAGGAACAGATTCTTTAAGACTCGAGCAACCTCGCACACTTCTCCCGAATTCATCTTCTCGAGATTGATCTTGTAGCGGGTTTTCCAGTCCGGATCAGGCTCGGTGCAGTCGCTGGCCAGGATTTCGAACAGGCTCTTGACCTGCGCTTCAGAGCAAAGCTTCCTCATCCCGACATTGTTTACATTCGCCACCGGAACCATCACGGTCGATTGAGAAGAAATCAACTCGACCAGATAAAAGTTGTGATCCTGCCCCCCGACGCAGCGGGAACAGACTCCCCGGATCTCTCCAACCCCTTGGTTCGGGTAAATGATTTTGTCTCCAACTTGAAACCCCATGAAACCTCCCTGAAGTGAAATCAGAAACGGCGGAGTTATAGAGTACATCAAGATCGCCTGTAATGTCAATAATCACGCGTGTTTCCGGAATGCGGAGGGAAAAGGCCGCGAGGAACGCTGGAGGAGGCGAAAAAAGTCCCAAGTGATGATTGTGAATCGCCCGGCTACAGCGAAAGCGAAGTTCTCGCTGCGCTTTTGTCGGATCGCTCCGGACAAAAGCAACGCCGTTTCAAGATCGAACCCGAAGGCCCGAACTTGATCGGAAACTCTACATCGAACCCTTTTCCCCCGAAACTTGAATCTCCGCTCAATTTCCGGTCGCCTGCAATGCAGGCTCAAAGTCCGCTGCCTGATGAAAGCCGAAACTGACATCCGACGAGTTCCCATCGGCGGTCACACTCACCTCTTGGGACCGCCTTGAATTCTCCTATCAGCGCTCGGAAAAAACAAGAACTTCCTGACCGCGATCCAGCATTGCCCCAGAAATGTGCAGCCTTCGAATCCGGGGCGTCTCATGCCGGCTGGTCAGTCTGTCCGAAATC
>DATKAT010000302.1:0-3208 GCA_035514675.1 Acidobacteriota bacterium
ACCCTGGAACTGGACTACAATCGGATCGCCGGCATCCTGGCCGGGGTCGGATACAACGGTTACGTTTCCATCGAATTCGAAGGGAATGACGACCCCGGGACTGCCGTTCCCGAGAGCATCGTCATGCTTCGGGAGGCCTTCTAGCATTCTTCGCGGATTTGACTCTAGCCCGCATTTCTCACACTGCTTCTACTGCGGCGCCGGAGAGCGGCGCGCCTGCGGCGTTGCCGCTCTTTAGTTCGACGTACTGCACGAGTACGACTGCGCAGGCTCCTGGCTGGCAGCTGGTTTGATCTCACGTTCATCCAAGAAAATGAGCTTCGGCTCTGAGGCTTTTCAGGCGTCTTTCTCGAAGCGCTTCGTTCGAACCTTTTACTGTCCCGCTGTTGCGAAATGATCGCGCCTGCGCGCGAGAAGGGAGCGGGCTGGAAGCCCGCGCTCCCAGGAGGGTCCGAGGCTGAACGATGCCTCTGCATCGCCTGTGTCGCCGCGCGGCTACGGTCCGGACAAGCGGCGCCCGCAACACGACCCGTCAGGACTTTTACCGGGGGCTGCTAAAACTGAAACAGGTAGGAGAATTTTACGAAAAATTGACGGGAGTCGTGGAGAAAATCATCAGAGGTCACGACGCCGCTTCCAAACCCGATGGGAACCACGGCGACGTTTCTGAAATTGCTGTTGTAGCCGACAAACAGCGCCGTCCAGGGGTTCATCAAGTAAGTAAAAAGGAAATCTGCGTTGAAATTCTTCCGAGGCTCCAATCTTGTGGTCTGCGGGTTCACCAGAACGGCGTCGTACTGCAGGATGACGCGGAGCGCAATTTCGCGATTGAATTGCCAGTTCCACTTTGAACGGAAGATGTGATTGTTAAAAATGCTTTCCCCAGTCCCTCGGGCGGCGAGCCGTGAGAAAATGTACGTATTGTCGTTCCGCAGACGCCGATTGGGTCTTAACGTCAGAACCATCTCAGCCTGCGTGGCGTCGGCCGGCGCGGGGCTGGCGCCCTGAACCGGAACCAGGTTGATCTCTCGTCCGAAGGAGTAGGATGCGTTCAGATTGACGTCCGGGAAGTACTCCGAACTGAAAAACCACTCGTGCTTCCGTCTTGTGAAATCCCGGCTTTCAACCAGCCCGGGCGCGTCCTCCGGACGCAAGCGCTCCCGGCCGGGGGTCCAGGAATACCCGAACCGGGTCTGCCGATTGAATTCCCAGTTCATTTCGGTCTCCACCTCCCAGTCCAGCCTTGTTCCAGCGTGGTCCCAAATCCCGCGGGCCTCGACGGACGGTCCCCACGAGATCAAGGCATCGCCTTCGGGCCGAAAGCTGTATTCCATCTCGTGGCTGACGCTGCGGATATCGGTGCGCGTGACGAAACCGGCCTCGGTCCGGAAGCCGGGGCTGAAATCGAGGTATTCCGTCATTTGAGAAAACTGACGCCCCTGTCGACTCAGACCGGCGTAATAGGCGGGCCCGGAAAGAGCAGTTCCGTCCGGGGATTGCGTCGAACTCGTGGCGGCCTGAACCGCGCCGCTCCAGTTGGGATTCAGCTTGAATCGAGTGTCCACGGCGCCGACCCGGTTGTGACCGCCCTGGAATCCCCGATCGGTGTACAACACTCCCACCGTCGCTTCCCGGAACAGGTCCCGGTTGACTCTGACGGCGCCGAATCTTGCGCGGGAGCCGCTGAGGGGATCGTCGGGCAGGACCGCTTTGCCAGGCGCTTCATCGTCCGCAACCATCAATCCGACCGCATAGGGCCCATCCTTGCCCGTGAGTCGAAGCCCGAACCGCGGATCGGCGATCCGACGACTGAAAAACAGATTGATCGGCGTCTCGAAAAAATCGGCATTTTCCAGGAAGAAAGGCCGTCGCTCCGGAAAGAAGACCTCGAATCGTTGATTCACTGTAATCTGAGGCTCATCAGACTCCACCTGGCTGAAGTCGGGATTGATCGCTGCATCGAGGGCGAACCGGTTTCGAATCACGAATTTGGCATCCAGCCCTCCATCGGGTTCGGCATTCTTCCGGACGAACGCGGCCTGCCCGGGTTCCCGCGCATCCAACGCTCGAAACGAGCGAAGAAACCCGTACGGAATCAGCTGGATGCTGCGGCCCGGCAAGATGTTCTCGATCCCTGTCAGAGTGGCTCCCTGATTGAGGCGGCCGTCGATTCGAGTCGTGACCCAGGGCCAGGTCGAAGATTCGTTGTTTCGGGGGATCCAACGAATCATCACGATCCCCCACCGTTGGTCCTGTACGGGTGGAAAGCGGAGGCTCTTAAACGGGATCGCCATCAGCACCAGGTACCCTCGATCCGTGATCCGGCCTTCGGAATGCCAGAGGGCGTTAAAGGAAGAGTCGAAGTTTCCGCCCGTACGGCTCTCCATCCAGCGACCGTCCATTTGCACGCCAAAGGGGTTGCAGGTGAAAACGTAGCTGCGGCGCTCGTCATGAAAGGTGTCGATAAAGAGATCGACCTTGTCGTCGCCCCGGAAATTCTCTCGCGGGGTCATTCGCGCCCGGATCAGGTCCGGCTCGGCGTCGAAATTGACAAAGACCGCGTAGAAATTCCGGTCGTCGTAGCCGAGATAGGCTTCCGTGTGCTGACTGACCGGATCGCCGTCGCGGGGAAGCCTCTGGGTGAAGCCGGTGATCTGGAGAAGTTGACCGTCCATCGACGGACTCGGCTTCATCTCGACAAAATCGTCCAGGGTGGGCGCCCGATCCACCCTGGGGATCGAGACGGTAGGTCGTACGGGCGGAGCCGCGTCGCCGCCGCCGGCCGCCAGCAGCGGTGCAGTTCCGACCAGCAGGATCAGGAGCCCCTTCAGGATTGGGAGTCGAGTCCGGAACAATCCTCGGCCTTTCCGTGTCCAACTCCCGGAAAGACCCCCGCGGGTCGGGCCTTCATCCGGCTCTTTATTCCCCACGCCGACAAGAGCCTCATGCCGCCTCTTCGACTATTCATCAACCGCCGGGATGCTCTCGTTGCGACGTTCATGGTCTCCCTTCAAGTACGGTCGCCTGACCGCTTCCGAACCCCCTGAGGATATCGTATCCTGCCGCTCCCGGGCAAGGCGACGGATGGGAGAAACCGCCGCTTGCTCGACAATTAGCCCGTATTTCTCACACGGCTCCGTCGCGAGGCGGCGGAGAGCGGCGCGGGTACAAGGCGCGCGACGAAGGCCCGCGCAGTCGTACTCGTGCA
>DATKAT010000303.1:0-3934 GCA_035514675.1 Acidobacteriota bacterium
AAGTCCGCTTAAATCACCAGATACATGAGCCATGAGAACGCCCAGGACCCGACGATCATGTAGGCCAGCAGCTTCATGAAATAGCGGGCGGGGTTCTCTTTTCGTTCCGGGTTGATCAGCGCGAAGACGGTGGCGACGCAAAGAGACAGGATGATCAGGCCGAGAAAGTGGTTCACTCTTGATTTCCTCGAGCATGGTCGCAGGCGTCCAGAATCATCAGCATGTTCAGCAGGCCCGCGGTGTATAGAAATGTGTTCCCGTACTCATACCCAATAGAGCGGATGTCGCCCTGGCCCGCGCTAAGGAGCTTTCCCAGAATATACGGCAGTCCGATGGCGGCGTCGGCTACGAATCTCAGGAGGCCGAAAAAGCCGGCCTCCAGGCTGAACAACCTGCCGTCCATCAGGAGTCCTACAGAAAAGAGGATCAGGACGATTGCCAGAAAGACGAGTCCCTTCAGCCACTGGCGCAACAGAAGATGGCCTCCGCCCGGAACCAGCCAGGCGGTCACGCACACGATCGGTGTCAGATTCATTCCGGAAATGATAGAGATTTCAGCGGCCCCCGGTCAAGCGCTCCGAGTTCCGAGTTCATTTTGCAAAAATCAGGGTTTTGTGCATTTGTCAAGGCCTGACGGCAAATCTCTGCCGCACCCTTGCGGGCGCTCTCGATATGGCGGGGTTTCCACTCAGCCCTGACGGACTGGGCTAAAAACTGCCGGCCTTTCGGCCTCATTCGGGCCCTCCGGCTCATCGAAGCGCGCTACGTAGTACCCCGACCTCGGAACTTTGAACGCAGAACGATCAGACGAAGTTTGCGTCGCGTGCGACGGCGTGCCAACATGACGATCATGGAGATCGTAAACCCTCGCATCGAGGCCTATCTGCAGACCCTGACGCTGGAGCGAGATCCCGTGCTGAAGAGCATGGAAGAGGCTGGAAACAAGCGAAATTTTCCAATTATCGGCCCCCTTGCCGGAAGATTTCTTTACTGGTTGGTTGCGAGCACAGGCGCTCGTCGAATTTTGGAGCTGGGCTCCGGTTTTGGTTACTCAGCCTACTGGATGGCCTGCGGCATGTACGGCTCCGGAGAGATCTATCTGACCGAATTCGCTGAAGAAAACCTGCGTGAGGCGGAGGAATTTTTCCGGAAGGGACGGATTCGCTCTCGATGTCATTTCTTAATCGGCGACAGTCTTCGATTGATGGACGACGTTGAAGGCGAGTTCGACATCATCCTGAATGACGTCGACAAGGAATACTATCCGGAAGTGGCGGAGAAGGCGCCCCTGCGTTTGCGACCCGGCGGGATCTTGGTTTCAGACAATGTCCTGTGGCATGGCAAAGTGCTGGAGCCGAATCCGGACGCCGCAACCCTGGCCATTTTGGATTTCAACCAGCGCATCAGCGAAGACCCGAACTTGATTACCACCATTGTCCCCATCCGGGATGGATTGTCCCTCAGTACGAAAAGGCCGGCGCGCCGAATCTGAAAACGGGGAGTTCCGAGTTCCGAATTCATTTTACAAAAATCAGGGCTTCGTGCGTTTGTCAAGGCCTGACCGCAAATTTCTGCCGCACCCTTGCGGGCGCGCTTGGTTTTTTTGGACGGCTTGTACCCAGCCCTCACGGACTGGGCTAAAAACTGCCGGCCTTTCGGCCTCATTCGGGCCCGTCAGCTCATCGAATCGCGTTACGCAGAACCCAGAACCTGGAACCTGGAACTTTGAACTCCGAACTCGGAACTGGGAACGATTTCACCCCCCCCGGCTGCGCGCTTCAGTCAGGCGGAAGAAGTCGATGACCCGATTCTCCGCCCATTTTCGATCGATGTCGTTGAAGCGGTCTCGTTCCAGAAAGCCGACGTGTCCGCCTCTCTCGGTCAGGTGGGTCAGAATCCAGGGATTTCGCTGCAACTGCGGCGACGTCAGGGGCTTCCAAGGGAGGAGGGGATCGTCTTTGGAGTGAAGCACTAGGGTGGGCACGCGGATTTTTGAAAACCATCGCGTCGAACTGACCTCGCGATAATAGTGGTGGGCGTCCTCGAATCCGGACAGGGGCGCGGTCACGAGTTCATCGAATTCGCGAATGGACTCCACGCGGCGTAGCTTTTCCATCTCCAGGAAATCTCGAAAGATAACGGCATTTTGCTCCACCAGCTTTTTGAGGCGCTCCACAAAGTACCAGCGATAAATTCGATTGGAAGGCTTTTCGAGATACGGCCAGCTGGCGTCCAGATCGACCATTGGAGAAACGACGGCCCCAGCGCGAATCAGGGGTCGAAGCGACTCGCCGAACTCTCCGAGGAGCTTCAGGACGATATTGCCTCCCATGGAAACTCCGACCAGATAGATCTCTTCGAGCGAGAGCATGCGGCTCAGGAGCTGGAGGGCTTCAGCGGTTTCCCGGCTGGCGCCGGCGTGAAAGATCCTGGGCGCCGTGAGTTTTTCGTTCAAATTGTAGAGGTTCAAAAGAACGGCGTTCCAACCCTCGCGGTGCGCCTTGTGGGAGAAGCCCTGCATATATCCGGAGTCGCTGGAACCGGACATGCCGTGCACCGCTACAAGGGTCGGGGAGGTGCGACTGTGAGCGATGACGACGACCCGCAGGAGGGATCCATCGCCGAGTTCGACCAGCTTGTCCGCAGAGGCTCTCCAGCCCCACGAGAAGTCCCGCTTCAGCCGCGCGGACACCAAAGTCTGAAGATGAGGGCCCGAAATGGCGGGATGCGGATGAAACTTGCGGTTCTCCAGGACCTGCTCCATTTTTTCCAATGCAGACGCCATCGAAGAATCCATCAGTCTGATTTGGAATTCCCGCTCGAATTGCGATGAAAGGTTTTCCAATCCGCCATTCTTTGGATGAGCCGGAGGCTTTCAAAATCGAAATCCGCCCCGCCGACTAGCCCGGATCTTGCACGCAGATCCTGCTGCGGCGTCGGATAGCGACGCGTCTGCCGCGTTGCCGCTCCTTAGCCTCCTCGACGTACTGCACGAGTACGACTGCGGGGGCCTTCGTCGCGCGCCTTGCATCCACGCCGCTCTCCGACGCCTCGCAACGGACCCGCGCGGGAGATGCGAACTGAGCCTCCTCGACGTACTGCACGAGTACCACTGCGGAGGCCTTCGTCGCGCGCCTTGCATCCGCATCGCTCTCCGACGCGTCGCGACGGACCGCGTGCAAAATCCGGGCTAGGAATTTCCCTCCTGCGCCGCGGATTTGAAACGTCGGGCCAGCCGGCGCCCGACGAATGCGCCCAAAGCGCCCCCCAGCATATCAAACGCAACGTCCCATGCGGAGGGAACGCGTCCCGGCACAAAGGACTGATGGAATTCATCCAGAACGCCGCCTAGAAAAATCAGGCCAATCACGCCCAGGAATTTTCGTTGGTTCAGAGGGCGCCGGAACCGCGAAGTCGAAGCGAAAACCAACAGCAGTCCCAGGGCCAGGTAGACGGCGATGTGGCCGAGAAAGGCCGGAGCCAGATCGGCTCCCGGCGGATGGGACTGGTGCGAAAGATAGAAAATCAGTCCGTACCATACGATAGCCGGAACCCAGTTCATGCCGCCAGATTATCCATCATTTTGCCGCCTTCCGACGGCCGGCTCCAATAAAGGCGCCCCGGTGCGGAACGCAGAACGCCGAACGAACTGCGATATCATGGCAGGCATGAGAGATGTATACGTCGTTTCCGCCTGTCGGACTCCGATCGGGCGCTTTCAGGGTTGTTTTCGGGACCTTTCCGCCGTCGAACTCGGACGGACGGCTGTGGCCGAAGCGATCCGGCGCGCCGGGGTTGAAGGCGAAGGCGTCGACGAAGTGATTATGGGCAACGTCCTGCAGGCCGGTTTGGGCCAGAATCCGGCCCGACAGGCTGCGCTGGGGGCGGGGATGCCGACTTCAGTAGCCGCCATGACCGTTAATAAGGTCTGCGG
>DATKAT010000304.1:0-5523 GCA_035514675.1 Acidobacteriota bacterium
GGGTTTCCGATTTCTTCGGAAGGGGATTTTGAAGCCGTGCAGGCGATCTGCAAGGAGGTCAGCCGCCCCCGTATCGCCGCTCTTGCGCGGGCCAACCGGCTGGATATCGAGCGGGCTTGGGAAGCGGTCAAGAGTGCGAAAAAGCCGCGCATCCACACCTTCATCGCAACTTCCGACATTCATCTCCAGTTTAAACTGCGAAAAACCAAGGAAGAGGTGCTCCGGCAGACGATTGAGGCGGTTGGCATCGCTCGCGATCTTTGCGAGGATGTCGAGTTCTCAGCCGAAGACGCCACTCGCAGCGACCTCAATTATCTGGTGGAAGTGTTTGAGGCGGCCATCGAAAACGGCGCTACGATCATCAACATCCCGGACACGGTGGGATACTCGATTCCGCAGGAATACGGACCCTTTATTAGGGAGATCATTTCCCGCGTTCGGGGCGCCGAAAGGGTCACGTTCAGCGCGCATTGTCACGACGATCTCGGTTTGGCCGTGGCAAACTCTCTTGCCGCCGTCGAAGCCGGTTGCCGTCAGGTCGAGTGCACCGTCAACGGGATCGGAGAAAGGGCCGGAAACGCCTCGCTGGAAGAATTCGTAATGGCTCTTCGCACCCGCCGGGACAAGCTCCCGTACCGTACCGATGTCGTGTCGGAGGAGATCTTCAGGTCCAGCAAGCTGTTGACCAACCTGACCGGCTCCTTTATTCAGTCCAACAAGGCGATTGTCGGCAGGAACGCTTTTTCTCACGAGGCGGGGATCCATCAGGACGGCGTCCTGAAAAACGCCCTGACATACGAGATCATGACGCCGCAGTCGGTGGGAATCGTCAGCAGCTCCCTGATCCTGGGGAAGCACAGCGGTCGGCATGCATTGCGCAAGAAGTATGAGGAAATGGGCTATACGCTTGGGAAGGAAGAACTGGAGCGGGCGTATTTCTTTTTCACGAAACTCGCGGATCAGAAGAAGGAGATCTATGACGAGGATCTCATCACGATCATTCAGGACGGGATCAAGCTGATTCCCGATACCTATCGCCTCAAATACGTCCATTCGACCGGCGGCAATCAGGAGCTGGCATCGGCGGTGGTGAAGCTGGAGCGGGGAAAGGAAACCCGTGTCGAGTCGGCCTACGGAGACGGTCCGGTCGACGCCTGCTACAAGGCCATCGACCGGATCACTGGGTTGACTGGCAAGCTGCTGGACTACACCGTCTCATCGGTCACCCGCGGGAAGGACGCCTTGGGAGAGGTTTTCGTGCATTTGGAACTGGAAGGCCGGAATTACACCGGCAAGGCCGCCAGCGTCGACATCATCGACGCCAGCGCCAGGGCCTACTTGAACGCCGTCAACAAGGCCCTTCACGAAGTTCAACGAAGTCTGGAGAAAGATTCCGAAGAGATTAAAGCCGGATAGAGGCGCTCCTGAACGATTCGCGCACGGTCTTTTCGGACCCGAACGGACCCGCTTCCGCGCCTCGCGCCCCCGCCGAAATCCGGAAATCCCGAAGTCTTGTTCTTTTAAACGGAACGCCCGACTCGACCCTATGAGTTCGACGCTGTTTGAGAAAATCTGGAATGGGCATGTGGTGGCCCAGGAAGAGGGGCGTCCCACGCTATTGTACGTGGACTGCCACCTCGTGCACGAAGTGACTTCCCCGCAGGCTTTTGAAGGCCTGCGCCTGGCGGGTCGCAAAGTGCGGCGTCCCGACCTGACGTTCGCCACTATGGATCACAACGTCCCCACCACGGACCGACATCTGCCCATCGCCGACTCGACTTCCCGCAGGCAGGTCGAGACTCTGGCAGACAACTGCCGCGAATTCGGAGTGCCCCTCTACGATCTGGACAGTCCGCACCAGGGAATCGTGCACGTGATCGGTCCCGAACTGGGCATCACGCAGCCGGGGATGACGATCGTGTGCGGCGACAGCCATACTTCCACTCATGGGGCGTTCGGAGCTCTCGCTTTCGGCATCGGCACCAGTGAAGTCGAGCACGTGCTGGCCACTCAGTGCCTTTTGCAGTCCAGGCCGAAGACCTTTCGCATTTCGATCGAGGGCACGCTGCCGGATCGGGTCACCGCGAAGGATGTGATCCTGTACGTTATTCGAACGATTGGAACCGACGGAGCGACCGGATACGTCGTGGAGTACGCCGGTCCAGTGGTCGAAGGCTTCAGCATGGAAGAGCGGATGACCGTCTGCAACATGTCGATCGAAGCGGGAGCGCGAGCCGGAATGATCGCTCCCGACGAAATCGCTTTCGCATACCTGGAAGGCCGTCCCTTCAGTCCCAAGGGAAGCCGCTTTCAGGAAGCTGTGGAGTATTGGAGGTCGCTGCCCAGCGATCCGGAGGCGAGCTTTGATCGGGAACTGGAACTGGACGTATCCGATCTGGCGCCCCAGGTCAGTTGGGGCACCAGTCCTGGAATGGTTGCCGACGTGACCGGACGAGTGCCCGATCCGGAGGAATTCACCGAGGAGAATGCGAGGAAAGCCGCCCGCCGCGCGCTTGAGTACATGGATCTTCGGCCGGGTCTTCCCATTCAGGAAATTCCCTTGGAGCGGGTCTTCATCGGTTCTTGCACGAACTCCAGAATTCATGACCTCCGAGTGGCCGCCAGTTTCGTGGAAGGGCGAACGGTGGCCCCGAATATTCGGGCCATGGTGGTGCCCGGCTCGCAACAGGTCAAAAAGGAGGCTGAAGCGGAAGGGCTTGACCGCATTTTCAAGCAGGCGGGTTTCGAATGGCGAGAGTCGGGGTGCAGCATGTGCCTGGGGATGAATCCCGATATCCTCCAGCCGGGCGAGCGATGCGCTTCGACATCGAATCGAAATTTCGAAGGCCGGCAGGGACGAGGGGGGAGAACGCATCTGGTGAGTCCCGGCATGGCCGCCGCGGCCGCCGTCGAAGGGCGCTTCGTCGACATCCGGAACTGGGAGCGCAGTTGAATTGAGCGGGCCGATCGGAAGGGCCAGCCGACCGCCGCGTCGCTTCTTGATTCCAGTTCCGCGCAATGGAATTTCGAGGAGTTGCAAAGCATGACCCCATTTAGAAAACATCGAGGACTGGTCGCAACGCTGGATCGCGTCAATGTCGACACCGACCAGATCATTCCAAAGCAGTTCCTGAAGAGAATCGAGAGAACCGGTTTCGGTCAGTTTTTGTTCTTCGACTGGCGCTTCAAAAGGGACGGAACGCCCGACCCGGACTTTGAGCTGAACCAAAGCCGCTTCGAAGGAGCATCCATCCTATTGACTCGGGACAACTTCGGATGCGGTTCATCCCGCGAGCATGCTCCCTGGGCCTTGCTCGACTACGGCTTTCAGGTACTGATTGCGCCTTCGTTCGCCGACATCTTTTACAACAATTGCTTCAAAAACGGCATGCTGCCCGTTCGTTTGCCCGAGCGACAGGTCGAAGAGCTGTTCCGAAAGGTTCGGGATCAGGGGCGGCTGGAGCTGACCGTCGACCTCGAACAGCAGGAGATTCTAGAAGATTCCGGCGCAGCGTTCGATTTCGAAATCGATCCCTTTCGCAGAAAGACCCTGTTGGAGGGACTGGATGAAATCAGCCTCACCCTGAAGCAGGAAGACGCCATCCGTTCCTATGAACGGCGGAGGATCTGCTTCCGCGATGCAATGGGTGCGTTTTGCTGAGGCGGTTCGATCATTCGTCGCAGTTGACGCGAGTGGGCGCCGTTTCGGCGCAGCGCAGCGACTCGGTCATGCCTTGCGCGACCTGCGCGCAGGCGTTGCTGGTCGCCACGCGGATGGCTTCCTCGCGGGTGGCGGCCTGAGCCGTTCGGCACACGGTCTGGCCCAGGTATTCGATGCAAACTTCGCAGCGAACCTTCCGCAGACCGAACGTCGCGACCACGACCCAGACCACGAACAAAAGGAAAGCGGCCGGAATAATCAATCTGGAAAAACTCAGTCTCACGTTTGACGCCTCTTTCTAGCCCCTGCGGCCGATTCAGACCATAACCTATCACAGAGACGCAGACGGCCCGCTATTCCGATTTGCATTTTGGACTGCCGCCGCGGGGGGGGGGCAACGGCGGAAAGCCGCCTCGAAGTTGCGCGACTTCGTCGGCAAAGGAGTGAATCGCCAAGTCGGAATCCGGCCCTGCAGCGTCAGCTCTCGGCCAGGATTTCGCAGATCCGGTCGGTCACCTGTCGAGCCAGGTAGTTTCCCACCGGGTGATCGTTGGCGAAAATCGTGAAGGCGATTTTCCGGCCGCTCTTCGTCTCCACGTAGCCGCCCAGCGCGACGACTCGATGGAGGCTGCCGGTCTTGGCGAAGATCCTGGCGTTGGTGGAGCGGGCCCGCAGGCGGCGTTTCAATGTGCCGTCCCGACCCGAAACGGCCAGGCTGTTGAGAAAATCCCCAAAATGCTCGCTTTCGGCCAGACGGGCCAGCATTCGAGTCTGTACGCGGGGCGTGACTCGGTTCAGCTTGGAGAGTCCGGAGCCGTCGTACAGATTCAATCCTTCAGTGGAAATCCCCATTTCGGCCAGAAAGTCCTTCACTTCCGCGATTCCAGCCCAGTCCACGCCATTGTTTCGTTTTTCAGCGCCGAGGGTGCGCAGCAGAATCTCGGCGACTTGGTTGTGGCTGTCCTTGTTGATGACCGGAATGATCTCCTTAAGCGGTATCGAGTAATGCTCCAACAGCTCCACCGGTGCCAATGGAATTGAATTCTCGCCGGAATGTCTAGACCGGGCCTTGCCCATCACCTCGATGTCGTGGAGCTGGAGTCGCTCTCGAAAAATTTGCGCTGTATACAGGGCTGGATTGCCCACGGGAAGGTTTCGTTCCCAGCGCGGCACGGAAATCGGGAGCCTGCCCCGCACGAAAAAGCCTCCGTCGGAGATGACTCGGCTGTGATCCAGGGTGATGAACCGGCTGGGCGGGCCGGTGGCGGCGAGATTGAGAAGCTGCACGCTCGATGTTTCCGGCCGGAAACTCACTTGAACCGGTTTCCCCGTGGAGGCTCCCGGCCGAACCGTCACGTTCAGCACGTTTCCGTAGTAGGAAAGCGCCGAAATCGGCGCTCCGTAGTGCTGTCGCACGTCGTCGACCACCCAACCCCGCCCCCAGGGTGCGTAGCTGAAGTAGGAATCATCACCTATGACGTCGCCTTCAATCCGTCTGACGCCCATTTCTCGAATTCGGGCGGCCAGCGAATCCAGGATGGCAAGCGGGTCCTCGCTGCCTGAAATCCTGCCGTCCAGGTCCGGGTCGCCGCCTCCGAACAACACCAGGTGCCCTCGGAGGTTTCCTGCTGGACTCAGGAGACCCTCGTAAGCGACTGTCGTACGAAAACGGAAATCCGGCCCCAGGCGATCCAGCGCGGCGGCCGTAGTGAAGAGCTTCGCGTTGCTGGCCGGAGTAAACTCCTGATCGGCGTTCCGGGAAAACAGGAGTCGATTCTCATCGACCGAAATAATTTCGATCCCCCAAGCTCCAAGGCCGTTTCGGCCTCTGTCCATCAGAGCGCCGATCCTTCCGGCCAGGT
>DATKAT010000305.1:0-2768 GCA_035514675.1 Acidobacteriota bacterium
CACGGCGGAAAGGACACCGGCTCGATCGGCCCCTCCGGACTGGTGGAAAAGGAGCTGGTTCTGGACGTGGCCCTGCGTTTGCGCCGACTTCTGCGGGAACGACTCGGCACCGACGTCATTATGACTCGCGGCGACGATCGCTTCGTGCCCTTGGAGGAGCGCACCGCAATCGCCAACAAGCACAGCGCCGACCTTTTTATTTCCGTTCATGCCAACTGGTGGCACAAAAGGGACGTTTCCGGTGTCGAAACCTACGTGCTCGACTTTGCGACCAATGCAGCGGAACGCGAAATCGCCAGCCGAGAGAACGCCAGCGCGCAGCGCACGATCCGCGAATTGGAAGGTTTGCTGAAACAAATCGCGATGGAGGATTATAATAAAGAGTCGAGGGAGCTGGCGCAGATCGTTCAGGATCAGCTCTATCTGAATTTGAAGCGGTTTCGCCCGGGACATCACAACCGTGGCGTAAAACAGGCCCCGTTTATCGTCCTCATCGGCTCCAGTATGCCGAGCATCCTGACCGAGATCGGATTCATCAGCAATCCGGAGGACGAGGCCTTTTTTCGCACCGAAGAGTCCAGAGAACATGTTGCGGAAGCCCTTTACAAAGGAGTCGAAGCTTATTTTCGGACGCTGGGATCCGCTCCCGACCGCAGCCGCGCGGCCGCGGCCAGCAGTCCGTGACCTGATTCTTGCATGGTTTCTGCTTTCCGTTTGCCCGGCCCTCCTGTTTTCCGGACCCGCCATCGAGCGCGAGTTTCGCGATTTGAGCGGCCCGAAACCCGTTCTGCTTCAGGAACTCGCCTCTCCTCCGCAGTCGGGACGAGTGGGCCCCTTCCCAGCACCTCTGCTGCATGAGGCCTTGATGCAATCCTATTCTCGGTGGCGTCTGGACGACATTCGACTCGAGGTTTTTGAAACGCCCGACCCGGCGGGAGCCTATCAGCTGTTTCGACTCTGGCCGACGTTGCGCGGCCAGGACGTGCGCCGCCTTTCCAACGTGCAATTCAGTCACCTTCTGGTCGACGATCGCCTGCTAGTGTGGAGGGGAAACTTCCTGCTGTCTTTGTCCGGAAGCTCTTCGGCGGAGCTGGTCCAGACAGCTTCCCGGCTTTCCCAACTGATTCGCGTCGAGAACGAGCTTCCAGTGACTACGACCCACCTTCCAAGCCAGGGCATGGTCGCCGGCTCCGATCAGTTTTACCTTGGCCCGGAAGCGCTCGCCCTGAATTCCAGTTTTCCCGAGCCTCTGCTGGAGACGATCGGTCTGCAGGACCACATCGAAGTCGCGTCGGCGCGCTATGAGCCCGACGGACGCTCCCTGTTTCTGATCGGATACCCCACGGTGGACCTGGCCCGCAGGTACTCTGTGGAAATTCAGGATCGATTGCACGACTTCTTCGTCGACGAGGGTCTGTATATGAAGCGCTCGGGCCTGCTCATCGCCCTTTTCGACGGCCCATGGGAGCAAGCGGAGTCAGTATTGACCGCCGTCCAGTACCGCCCCCGGATCGAATGGATCGAAGATCGCGATCCCAGGGACGAGCGAGAGGGAGAAGTTCGGACTTTCTTCGGGATGTTGACCAAAACCTTCATCGGCATCGGCGCCGCTCTGCTGATGGCCATGGGCGCCGGAATCGTCGTGGGGCTCGCCCGATATGAATTTCTTCGACGCTTTCCCACCGTCGGCGGGCGTCGAGAAATGATCCGCTTGAAACTCGACCGTGACGGATCGGGCTTGATGTCGGCCGGAGAATCGTCTCCCGATTTCGCGTCGACGACCCGATCGCCCTCCTCAAACCGACCTGCCTGAATCGACGACCGCGGAACTCGAACCCAAGACGTCAGCCGACCAGAACGAAGCGCAGATCCATCACATTGGTTCGGGTGGGACCGGTGACGATCAGGTCGTCCAGTGCCTTGAAAAAATGATACGAATCGTTGCGCTCCAGAAAGTCATCCGCAGTGAGTCCCTGCCCCCTGGCTCGCTCTACGGTGTCCGGAAAGGCTGCGGCGCCGGCCGCATCGGTGGGGCCGTCGTTTCCATCCGATCCGAGGCTGGCTACGACGAACGCGCCGCTCCAGCCATCCACCCAACGGGCGCACCACAGAACGAACTCCATGTTCCTGCCGCCCTTGCCGTCCCCTTTGACCTCGACGGTCGTTTCGCCTCCCGAGATCAGACAGCAGGGCCGGGCGACGGGGTTTTCCGAAGCCAGGATCTCGCGCAGAATCGCAACATGGAATCCAGCCGCCGCAGCCGTGTCTCCTTCCAGCGAAGAGGACAGCACCAGCGGCCGGTACCCCAATTTTCGAGCCTGACGGGCGGCAGCCTCCAGGGCCTGGATGTTTCCGGCGACAATGTGGTTTGAGACTCTTTCGAAGCGCGCGTCTCCCGGTTTGGGGCTTTCCCCTTCGCCGGCTTCAATCAGCTTCAGGACGGGCTCCGGCAGCTTTGAGCTCAAATCGTACCGTCGAACGATCTCCCGGCAATCCTGGAAAGTCGAAGGGTCCGGCGAAGTGGGACCGGAAGCGATGCTTGGGATGTCGTCCCCCACCACATCGGACAGAATCAGCGTCAGCACGCGGCATTCCCTCGCGTAGTCCAGCAGACGCCCTCCCTTGACCCGACTCAGATGCTTGCGAACGGCGTTGATCTCCTGGATTCTGGCGCCGCAGCGGATCAGCGCGCTCGTGGCGGCCTTCTTGTCCTCCAGGGTGATGCCGTCGGCGGGAGACACGAGCAAGGCCGAGCCGCCTCCCGAAAG
>DATKAT010000306.1:0-2642 GCA_035514675.1 Acidobacteriota bacterium
CGCGTTCACCTGATGACATGTCGAACCGAGAGATTTATCCTTGACACCGCCCCCTTTTTGAACGATCATTCAAGATATTTGATCGGTCATTCAAAGGCGAGGATCGTACGTGGTCGCGACGGCGGAGGAAACCAGACGGAGACTGATTGAGGCGGCGCGGGAGCTGTTTTACCTGCAGGGCTACGAAGCCACCAGCGTGGCGGAAATCCTGGAGAAAGCGGGGGTCCACAGCGGCAGCCTCTACCATCACTTCGGCAGCAAGGAGCGCCTGCTTGTGGAAGTTCTGGAGACTTACAAGGAGATGCTCTGGCCGGCGGTGGTCCAGCCCGTTTTCGAAAGCCTCGAAGATCCGATCCAGCGCATCTTCGGCATTTTGGACGGCTACCGGAGGGGACTGCTGGCGATGGTCTTTACAGGCGGCTGTCCAATCGGGAATCTCGGCATCGAGGTCGGCGATCGCATTCCGGCCGCCCGGATCAAAGTGGCGGAGAATTTTGAAGACTGGTGCGGCTGGATTGAAGTCTGCCTTGAGGAAGCCGCGGATCGGCTTCCCCCGGGGACCGACCGCAAGCAGCTTTCCAAATTCATTTTAACGGTCATGGAGGGGGCCGTCATGCAGGCCAGGGCTTACGGAGGCATCGAACCCTTCGACGCCTGCGTCGAACAGTTGCGCGGATACTTTTCTCTGCTTCTTTCCCAGGGCGAATCGCGCGGCCCATCGCAGGTCCGGGATCGAAGCGACGAAACGTGACCGCCGGCCTCAGTTTTGCTCAATTCGGAATCCGGATTCCGTCTCAGGCGGATTTCGGAAAAAGAGTAACCTGCATTTCTCACACGGCTCCGTCGCGAGGCGTCGGAGAGCGGCGCCGCAGCAGGAGGCGTGTGAAAAATGCAGGTCAACCATCAGCTCCAGTGGCATCGACTGGCGAACCAAGCGGAGGAGGAAATGGAAAAGATCAACTACGGCAGAGTTCTGCTAGGCGGACTGGCGGCCGGGCTGCTGATGAACGTCAGCGAGGCCCTGCTGCACGGCGGCGTGCTCGGACAGGCGACGGTCGAGCTGTACCAGTCGCTGGGCGTAGTCGCGGAGCCGCACCCGATGAATCTGGCGGTTCTGGTGACGATGACGTTTCTTTTGGGAATTGGGGCGGTGTGGCTGTACGCCGCCATTCGCCCGCGTTTCGGGCCGGGAGTCAAAACGGCGCTTTGCGCGGGACTGGCGGTTTGGGTGCTGGCGCACCTTTGGTCCGGCGTATATCTGAGCGCCGGCTTCGCTGGCCTGGTCACGCCCAAGCTGGCCTGGACGCCGGTCGCCTGGGGACTGGTCGAGGCGCCGTTGGCCACGATCGTCGGCGCTTGGCTCTACAGGGAATAGGCGCTTTCATTTGGTAGAATCTCAACATGTGACTGCAACCGCATTCAAACGCAAGGAGAAAATTTATGGCAGACGCAATTCCACAGGGCTTCCGCACGGTCACGCCTTATCTGGTCGTAAAGGGCGCGGCGGAGGCGATTGAATTCTACGAGAAGGCCTTCGGCGCCGAAGAGGTGGTGCGGATGGCGGGGCCGGGCGGCTCGGTCATGCACGCGGAAATCCGCATCGGCGACTCGCAGATCATGCTGGGGGACGAGTTTCCGGGACAACCGGGGTTCGGAGCGCCCAGCACTATCGGCGGCACTACGGTCAATCTGCACGTTTACGTGGAAGACGCCGACGCGGCCTATGAGCGCGCCGTCGGCGCCGGCGCGACGTCGGTCATGCCGCCGGAGGACATGTTCTGGGGCGACCGCTACTGCAAGATCGTCGACCCGTTCGGCCATAGCTGGGCGCTGGCCACTCATCAGGAAGACGTGCCGCCGGAGGAGATGGAAAAGCGGGCCGCCAAGGCGATGGCGCAGATGCAGCAAGGGGATTAGGCGTCGACTCCTAGCCCGCATTCAGGACGGCAGCCGTTCGGGCTTGGTTTTTGGGTTCGAAGTTTCGAGTTTTGCGTAGAGCGGTTCGGCCAGCTGGCGGGCCCGAATGAGGTCGAAAGGCCGCCAGTCTTTAGCCCAGTCCGTGAGGGCTGGGTAGACGCCCCCGAAACATCGAGAGCGCCCGCAAGGGTGCGGCACGATCGGAAGCGTTGCGCGTCGTTCGTTCTGGACGCCGGAGTCTATTTCTTCCTGTTGCGTCCAGGCCATGCGCCCGCGCTGAAAGCGCAAAATCATCCCAGAGCCCGGGGGCAACGCCCCGGGTTGGAGGGATGATCGCCCCACCTCGTGCGAGCCCTGTAGGGGCGGCGTCACAGAACAGCTTCCCCGTTGATCCCTTCCGCCTTGAACTTTGCATCGGCGATTTGAACCGCGCGTCGCGAGAAAATGTTGAGACCGCCTTTCAGCGGCCGCGCCGAAGTGGGTTCGCTTATCGGTCTTTTTTTCGAACCTCCTCCACCCGCCGCTCCATTTCAATGCGCAGCCTCTCCTTTTCATGAAGCCTGTCCTGCTGAATCTTTTCCAGAAGTTCCTGGTCGCCCTTCGCCTGCGCTTCCTGCAGTCTGGACTGAGCGCTGAATTCCGCCTCTTCGATCCGCGCCTGAAAACGCTTTCGAATCTCGCCAATTTCTTCCTTTTGGCGGGAGGTCAACTCTTCGACCTTCATC
>DATKAT010000307.1:0-12265 GCA_035514675.1 Acidobacteriota bacterium
TCTTGGGTCAGGGCTTCTTTCAACCGGTGCACAAACGTTGGGAAGTATCCTTTTTCGGCGGCGCCAGCTTCTTTTCCGACAAGGACTTGTTTACGCCCGTCGAAGGTCAGGAAGAGGCGCGCCAGGTGGGATTGGATGCCAAGTCGGGATGGGCCGGCGGATTTCGTGTCACGGAGAATTTGAACCATCACCTGGGCGCGGAACTCGAGTACGCGTTCGCCAATCAGCCTGCTCAGTTTCGCAATTTGACGCCCGGTGTGGCGGCGGCGCCCTTCGACCAGTCAGTGCACAAGATTTCGTATAGTTTCCTGCTCTATCCATTGAACCGATTTCAGCGATATCGACCTTACGGTTCGCTCGGAATCGGCGCCTCCTATTTTCAGGTCGACGCGGGCCAGGGCGCCGCTTTACAGGGAGTCGATCTGAAAAGCCGCTGGAAGGCGGCATTCAGCTACGGTGGAGGCGTGAAGGTGCATTTGCGCGACCGGTGGGGCGCCCGATTTGACTTTCGAAATCACGTTACCGGCGTCCCCGATTACGGGCTGCCGAGGACGGCGCCCGTTCTGGCCGGAGGCGTCATCGGTCCGGCTTTGCGGCCGGAAGGTCGGATTCAAAACTGGCAGTTGAGTGCTGGGTTCATGTACACATGGGGTGAGCGCTAAACTGAAAGCTTGTTTCCAACTTTGTCTATGGGGCATTCTGGGCGCCGCGTCTGCCTCGGGCCAAGCGCTGCGGACGCCTGAATTCAGGGATCAGGCGCGTGTCGGCTTCGACTAGGTTTACAGCCTGGATTACGAAAAGGCCGAGCAGACCTTCCGCACTCTGGAAAGGCGCCATCCGAACCATCCCGGCCCGCCGCTGTACATCAGCGCCGTCGTCTGGCTCGGCGAAATGTTCGAACGGCAGGACCTGGAACTGGAACGGTTCATCTCTCCCGGCTACTTCACCGGCAAGGCTGCGGTCGAGATGAAGGAGGAACGGCGTCGGGAGTTTTTTGAAGGGATCGAGAAATCGCGGCGCTTGGCCCAAGACATCCTCCGGCAGGATCCCTCCAATCTGGAGGCGACATACTTTCTTGGTTCCGCTGAAGGAATTCAGGGATCCTTCTCCATCACCATCGACCGAAGCGTAAGGGCGGCGTTCGACCACGGCAGGAAGGCCTATCAGCTCCATCTGCAAGTGGTCGAAGCGGATCCCGAGTTTTATGACGCGTACATGAGCGTTGGAATGTACGAATACATCGTCGCCAGCATCCCCTGGTACCTGAGGTGGCTGACGAGGCTGATCGGATATCGCGGAAGCAAGGAGCGGGGCTTGGAGTACCTTCAGAAAGCGGCCGACAAGGCTGACTTCGTCTCCAACGACGCCCGGGTCCTGCAAATGCTGCTGTTTGTCCGTGAACACCGCTACGAAGATGCCTTGCGCAACGTCGTGTGGCTGAGGGGCAGGTATCCGGCCAATTTCATTTTGCACCTGAACCATGCCCAAATTCTGGAAAGAATGGGGCGCAAGGATCGGGCGGTCGAAGTCTATCTGGAGGTGTTGCGCCACGCCGAAGCGGGCCGCGCCAACTATCAGAAACTGCGGTTGGCAGAATTCCGTATCGAGTTGGGCCGCCGTCTGATCGAACTGGGTCAGACCGAAGCGGCCTTCCAAGTGTACGAGAAGGTCGCTTCGGATCCCGACTCCAGCCAGGAGGTGCGGGCCCAGTCCCTTCTGCGCACCGGTCAATTGCTGGACCTGATGGGGAAGCGAGACAAAGCAGTCAAGCGGTACCGGGAAGTTCTCGAACTTCCAAACTTCGGGGGCTCGCACAGGCAGGCGAAAAGGTTCCTGCGAACTCCCTTCGATCGCTGACCGTCAGGCGCCGCAGCAGGATCTGCGTGCAAGATCCGGGCCAGCCCGGATCTTGCACGCGGGTCCGTCGCGAGGCGTCGGAGAGCGGGGCGGATGCAAGGCGCGCGACGAAGGCCTCCGCAGTCGTACTCGTGCAGTACGTCGAGGGGGCCAAGGAGCGGCAACGCGGCAGACGCGTCGCTCTCCGGCGCCGCAGCAGGATCTGCGCGCAAGATCCGGGCTAGGGCCTGTTCAAGTACCTTTCGTACAACCGCGTGTGCTTGCTTTCGAGGCTTACCGGGTTCCCGTTGATAAAAAGGTATCGAATGCTGGTCTGGTACTCAAAGAGATCGCCGTCAGCGACGACCAGGTTTGCCTTTCTGCCGACCTCGACGCTGCCGACCTGATCCGCAAGGCCGAGGATTTCAGCCGGCGTCAATGTGACGCTGCGCAGTCCCGCTTCCCAGGGCAGTCCGTAGGCGACGGCGTTTCCGACCTGGAAGGCAAGGGTGCGAACATCGGACGCGTTGGCGGTTGAGATCGCAAAGGGGACGCCTTTTTCATGCAGGATGGCCGGCGTCCGGTAGATGATGTCGATCGGGTCGTCCTCGCGAGCCGGAAGCGACTGGCGCGGGCCAAGAATCACCCGCGCTCCCCGTTCCTTCAGAAAATCCGCCACCCGCCAGGCGTCGCTGGCGCCGAGAATGGCGTATAACAGATCCTCTTCCTCGGCGAATGCAACGGCATTTCGAATATCGACGTGGCTATCGGCTTCAATCAAGACCACCTGAGTGCGCTCGACAACAGGAATGAGCCCTTCCAGTTGCCGATCCAGCGGAGCGAGGCCCGCCGCCCGGTTGCTTGCATAATGGCGGGCTCGCGCCAGGAGTTCTTTGAGCTGCAGAACTTTTTCGTCGTGCTCCTCGCGGACCTCCGAGTGGAGTCGTTGCGCCCCCCTAGGCACGGGCCAGCCGGCTCTCATCGACAGCAGGCCGGGGAAGTTCAGAATCATCGCTCCGTGCCGTTTGATCTCCATCTCCTCCGGAACCCAGCCGTCCAGGCTGATGACGGCTGCCTGCCCCGCGATCACTCCGCCGGTCGGGCGGCTCAGCACGTGTGTGACGCCGTCGGCGCGGGAGACCGGAATCAGCTCGCTGTCGGAGTGCAGGGCGCTGAAGGCCATCAAGTGCGGGGTATAGTCCCCCAGTTCTCGGAAGTCGTTGCTCATGGCCACCGCGCCGATCTCGGTCAGTCCCAGGCGAGTGTTCGCGTCGAACAGCCCCGGATAAACGGTCAATCCTCGCGCATCGATTTCGCGAACGCCGCTGGGAGCTGAGACGTTTTCGCCAACGGCCGAGATTCTGCCATCGACTACCAATACCGAACCTCTCTCGATGGCGCTCCCGGAGACGGTGATGATTCGGGCGTCTTTGATGAGAAAGCCTTCCCCATGGAGCGGCGCCAGGCTTGCAGCGAGAATTGCCGTCAGTTGAAAGAAGTGTCGTAGCTTCATCTTCCCTCCCCCTTCCGTTGAGGGCTCTCTTGGCGCGATTCCTTCCGCAGCCGCTCCTTTTCGGCATCCAGCGACGTTTGCCGCTCGCGATCGAGAGCGCGGCTGTAGTACATCTTCCCGTCGATAAACACCATTTCAGGGACGGCGTACACGCTGAGCGGATACTGATTATAGATGACCAGATCGGCGTCCTTTCCCACTTCGATCGAACCGACGCGGTCATCGATCTGCAGTTGGCGGGCCGCGTTGAGCGTCACAAGCGCCAGCGCCTCGTCCTCGTTGAGCCCGCCGTACCGCATGCTCTTGGCCGCCTCCTGGTTCAGATGACGCGCCTCCTCCGCGCTGTCCGAGTTGATGGACACTAAGACGCCCTTCCGGGTCATCACTGCCGCGTTGTGGGGAATAGCGTCGTAGGCCTCCAATTTGTAGGCCCACCAGTCCGAAAACGTGGAGGCGCCTGCTCCGTGGGCGGCGATTTCAGCCGCCACCTTGTACCCTTCCAATACGTGCTGAAACGTCGCGATGCGGAATCCGAAATCGTCGGCCACCCGAATCAGCATCAGAATCTCATCGGCTCGGTAACAGTGAGCGTGGACGAGCCTTTGACCGTTTAGGATCTCGACCAGAGGCTCCAAAGCGAGATTCCTTCGCGGAGGAATTAAAGGAGAGACTCCGTTGGCCTTCTCCCGCTCGTATCGAGCCCATTCCTCCTGATATGCCTGGGCTCGCAGAAAGGCGGTGCGAATCACATCTTCGACCCCCATCCGAGAGGCGGGGTAGCGCGGAGTGGCGCCGGCGGCTGCAGTCTGGCCCGACCGTTTCGGGTTTTCGCCCAGCGCAAACTTGATCCCGGGTTTCGCTCCTTCAAAAAGCAGCCCGTCAGCATCCTGTCCCCAGCGCAGCTTGATGACGGCGTTCTTGCCGCCGATCGGATTGGCGCTTCCGTGCAGAATGTTTGCAGTAGTCACCCCTCCTGACAGACTTCGGTAAATATTGAAATCGTCCGGGTTGAGGATGTCTTCGGTTCCGGTCATCGATGAAATGTTGACCGAACCTTCGTTGACCGAGTCTGACGCAATGTGCGAGTGGCAGTCGATGATGCCCGGCGTCACCCACATCCCAGTCGCGTCGACTTCTTTCGTTTCCGTTCCGATTTGAATGTCGCGGCCGACGGCGGCGATTTTTCCGTCGCGAATCAAAACGGAGGCATTCTCGATGGTTCCGTTGGAGACGGTCATGACCGAAGCGTTTCTGATGAGGAACTCTTCCGCAGCCAGATGACAGTTCGCGCAAATGAAGACGACTGCCGAGAAGGCCGCGGCCCTTCGCCATCGCCAAATTGGAGAAAGCAAACGCGATGCGTTCATCAGGGCACTCTCCTTCCTTGAAAAGCCGCGCCGTTCAACCCTCCGGGCCCCGATTCGCCTGTAATTGAATCTCCGGCGACGGTACCGGAAAAGGCCACTTCCGTCGGGCCGGAGCCAAGGTCGACCGGCAAGTTGAAGTGAAACGCGTTTCCTGAGACCGGACCGTTGGACAGCGTCAGTACGCCCAACGGAGAAGTCACGGCGCCATACAGCGACTCGCCGCTCTGACGCAGGTCGAGCGAGATGCTGTAGGAAATGTCGGCGACGGCAACCGTCGCCTTCCAAAGGCCGGTCAAGGAAGCGCCTCCTGTTCTTCGCGTTGCGTTTTTGCAGGTCGGTCAGGCACGTCGTACTTGCGGCCGTCGACAAATACATGGCGAATGCGGGAATCTTCATCGAACAAACTGCCGGACGCCAGGATCAAGTTGGCGATCTTCCCCGCCTCAATGGAACCGAGTTGATCCTGTACGCCTAAAATTTCAGCCGCCGAGAGCGTTGCGGCTCGAAGGGCAGCTTCCTCGGGCAGTCCTTCCGAAACCACCTTCCGGAGGCCTTTCAGGAAATCCGCTCCGTTTCGCAAACCTCCCGAGTAAAAGGCGAAGGAGACGCCGCTTTCCTGAAGCCTGGAGGCGACCGCGGGGGCCTCCCGCCGAAATCGGATCTGTCGCAGGGATTCCTCCGCGTCCGGATGTCGGTCCTTAGGCAGCTCCGGGAAATCGAGGTTCACAAGCACGGGGATGCCGGACGACCGTAGTTCGGCGGCCATGCTGCCCGCCTCAAATCCACCGGCGACGATGACCTTCAGTTGCATCTCTTCGGCCAGGCGCAGCGCTCTCCGGATCTCCCTTGCTCGTTCAGCCGGAAAGATCACGGGAACCTTCCCGAGGACCGCCGGTTGAAGCGCCTCCAGGGCGCGGTTTCTTTCGGGCCGCCGCATTCCTCGCTGATGTCGAGAATAGACGGAATGGGCCTCCCCGTAATGACGGGCGTCGATGAGGGTTTGACGGACGTGGGCGATCACCCCCATGAGAGAGCCTGGAAAGGTCCGGAAGCCCAGCCCTTGTAGCGACATGCGCAGCGCCGTCGGGGAATGCACCAGCATTCGACCGGGACTGTCCAGGTCGAGATTGACGACTGCCGTGTGACCCATAAAGATCCCGGAACTCGGAGCGACGTTGAGGCTCAGGACTCCTGATTGCCGCCAGGAGTCGAGTCCTTCTTGAGCGGGATCCAGCATGTCGGCGGCGAAAACATGGGGGAAGAGTCCCGGTCCCTCCGCATTTTCAACGGCCGGTTCGGCCCCGGTTTGCGGGGAACGCGGCGGCTGCCGAGCCCTTGCGGGGTCCTTCCGAAGTCCTTTCTCCGTAAGGGCGTCGATCATTCCCGGGTAGGCCGTCAGTCCCTCGGCATCAATCACCCAGGCCTCCTCTGGAATTTCGCCGTCGACAGCCACCGATTCGATCAGGCCGTCCCGCAAAACGATGGTGGCGTTCTGCAGGATTCGGCCGTCACCAATGTGGACGGTCGCTCCCTTCACGGCGAACACCGCGGGGACTGCGTCCGGCATCACGCCCACTTCGCGCCCTAAAATGTCCTGAGCGCTGAGGGGAAGGCCCGTCGTCGCCGCCAGGAACAGGCAAATTGCAATCCTCCTGAACATGATCCCTCCTCTGGCCGCTTTGAGATTTTCCGAGGTCTGAGATTCTAGTCGACAGATCTCTAGCCCGCAAGACGAAGGGACTCGAAAATGGCTCCGGCCAAGACCTCCAGCGACCTGCTTGCTCCCCCGGGATTCGTCGCTTCAGGGGTCCGTTCCGAAATTTGCTGTCAATGCGGGCTAGCCCAGCTCTGAAAACGGGGGCGGCCTGCGCCATGTGAGGTGGGGGTGCAGAGCAGCCAACCCGACGCAGGGGAGGGCTGTAAAAAGGGCCGACTTTTCATCCTCGCCCAGTCGGTAATGATCCAGAATCTTTTCCGTCTGCCGCAGGGCGAGTTCCACTGCGCCCGTGTCGAACTCGCGGGCGAACCAGACGCGGCCGCTGCTGCGGTCCACCAGTTCGACGGAGCCTTTTCGGAAACGCAGCCTCTTTTCAGAGGGCGGGGGGCCCTTCCAACTGACCCAGCCGCGGCTCAGGAAATCGTCCAGCGAAATCAAAGTAATCAGGTTCAGGAGTCGGGCGCGATCTCTCCCCGTAAAGCCGAAGCGAGGAAAAAGAGTGCGCAGGATCTTCCAAGCCATTTTCTCTGCCCCAGGCCTCACCTGAAACGAATTCATCGACTCTCAGTGCGTCATGGCGTAGATGACGTAATTGACGCCCAATTGAAACGCCAGGTTGATGAATTCTCGAGGGTATTGCTCGACCTCCGCCCATTCCCAGGCGTCTCCCAAATCCACGTTGTGATTGATCATCACCAGGATGCGGCCGTTTTCATCCTCGATTCCCATGTACCGGGCCTCAGTTCCACCCTTTTCCCAGGTCCGACCAGTGTACAGATACTGCAGTCCAGGGACCTGAATAAGCCGATCGATATTGAAGTAGCACTGAAAGATGGGATGATCGACGGACAAACGGCGAGGCTCGTATTCCGGCAACACCTTTTTGATCTGGCGGTAGAAATTCTGCCATTCCGCCTCCCCGTGAAAGTCGTCGACCATCAGGAATCCGCCTCGCAGCAGGTATTCTCGCAAAAAAAGCGCCTCTTCTTCGTTGATATGCATGTATCCCACTTCAACCGCATAGGCGAAAGGATATTCAAACAGTTCTTCGGAGAGAATGGGGATCGCTTTGATGTTGGGATTGACGAAATTGAAATCGGTGAGCCTCCGAACTGCGTACACGAACTGTTCATCGGCCTTTGGATAGTCCGTGGCCCAATGATTGATGCCCCGAAAGTCGCTCCCCCGGTAGATGAGTCGGACAAAGGTGAAATCGTTCATGTCTTCCGAGCGGCTTCTTCGATCCAGGTCGATTGCCAGCGGCAGCGCGGAGAAAACGAAAAGAGCCAGAACCGAGAGGGTTATTCTCACCATCCTTATCCGTCGATTATAAACGGAATCGCATATCGGGGCGGGCGGCGCCCCATTCAGGCGCGGCTGTCAGGTCTCTGCGTCATAAAACGGGTTGCGGTCCGGATTGCTTTCGCCACGATAAATGGCGGCGTATTCCAAATAGTGCTCTGCGTGTCGCCGAATGTCGCGAATCTCCTGCTCGGTCAACTTCCGAACGACCCGGGCGGGGCTGCCCAGAACCAGCGATTCAGGTGGAATGATTGTGCGCGGCGTGATCAGCGCCCTCGCGCCGATGATGCAGTCCTTGCCAACGGACGCGTGATCCAGGACCACGGCGCCCATTCCAATCAGTACGTTGTCTTCTATCGCGCATCCGTGGACCACGGCGCCGTGGGCGATGGTGACAAAGTCTCCGATGCAGGTCGGCGCTTCCCCTCGCGTAACATGAACCACGGCGTTGTCCTGGACGTTGCTGCTGCGGCCGATCCGAATCCAGTTGACGTCTCCGCGCAGGGTGGCGTGAAACCAAATGCTGGAGTACGCGCCGAGCTGGACGTTTCCGATCAAGTCGGCGGAGGGCGCTATGTAATTGGTCTCGTCAAAGGAAGGTCCGACTCCCAGAAAAGGCTGGATCATTGCCGTTCCTTTCTCGCTGCCCTTTATTGTTTGAACAGGGCCGAGCGATTGACTCTCTCGCCCTTGAAAAACACATCGGAGATTCGTTCGGTCGCCGAAATCTCGGTAGTCGGATCGCCGTCGACCAGCAGCAGCGTGGCCTCGTAACCAGGCCGGATCAGTCCGATTCTGTCGCCGGCGCCCAACAGTTGCGCCGCTTCCGAGGTCGCCGCTTTCAGAGCCTCCCGAGGCGGAACCCCCGCCTCCACCCACAATTGCAGCTCGCGATGCAGCGAGGGGCCGTGCAGGACAAACAAGTTCCCGGCGTCGCTGCCGGCCACAAGCCGCACTCCGGACTCAAACGCTCGATTCAGATTCTCCTTGCCTTGCGACAAGACGTCTCCCGCCGCAATGGCCGCCCGCACAGGTTCTTCCAGCTCAGTTCGCATTCCGACCCTGGTTGCTTCCAGCATTGATCGATCCGCAACTTGCAGAGCCAGCGAGCGCCTCAACAAAGAGTCGTCGCCCTGACCCAACCCTACGACGGCCTCCAGCACCGAGAGGGTCGGAATATACCGAACCCGCCTCGACCTCATCGCCCCAAACGTTGATTCCGGGATTTGATTTCGCGAGGACCCGTGTTCGATCACCGCCGCATTTGCCGCGACGGCGTCCTCAACATCCCGGGCGTCACCAGTATGAACCCTCAGAGGGAGTCCCAAGCTGGCGGCCTCTTCGGAGACGGCGGTCAAAATAGAAAGATCCATCCGATTCATGAGCGTCTCGGACCAGCCCGCATCCAGTACGGCTTTGATTGAATCCACCCCCTGGGCGTGCAGCGAGCGAACCTGCTGTCGAGCATCCGCAGGCGTTGCCGGCAGTCGCAGGAATTCCCGCAAAGCGATGGTTCGAAGCGCTTCCGGAAGGGCGTCGAAAGCCTTCGCGCCATGCCCCCCTTCGGTCGTAAACATCGGGCCGCTTACAAACAACTCGGCGCCCAGAAATGCCCCGTCTTCAATCATTCCGCGCAGCGATACGGCCGTAGCAACCGGGTCGGCGAATGAATGAACGCCTGTCACCCCGCAATAAAGGTGAGAAGCGAGCGATCGCCTCATCAGATCTTCGAATTCAATGGCCTCGGCAGTCCCCGAAATCAGTCCGGGCGAGAGAAGGTGGACGTGAGCGTCAATCAGTCCGGGCAGAAGCGTCTTTCCGGGCGCCTCCAGCAGGCTGGCCTGATATTCGCCGGCCTCGGGGCGCTCGTCCGGAAAAACGCGGCTGATGCGTCCTTCCCGGATTAAAACGGACCCGCTTTCAATCACCTCTCCGTCGCCCACAAAGATTCGAGCTCCACGGATCAAAACGACGTCGGCCCGCTGCATGCTGCGATAGAGTACTTTCGCCTTTCGGATCTGTTCCTGGCTGTAAAGCTGGTAGGTCCCCATCAAAAGGAACGGCGCCAGAACTGCAACCACCCAAAGTTTGGAGGCCATCCTGACTTTCTCTTCCTTTTCCCATCGAAAAAGCTTTCCCGAAATGAAGAGGCCCAGCAAAAGAGTCAGAGCTAAGGCCAGAGCCGGAACGAGATTCTCCAGAATGCCCTCGCCCTTCAGCAGCACTCCTTGAATCCCTATCGTCAGGTAGGTGGCGGGGATGTACTGGGCGAACATCTGCAGCCAGGCGGGGAGAAAGGTCAAGGGGAACAGCGCGCCGCTCAAAAACAGCATGGGCACATAGAACAATTGAATCAGGATGTTGACTTCCTGCACCGAATTGGCGACTGAAGCCAAAATGAGGCCGATCGATCGAAAGGCGAATAGGCCGATGGAAATGATCAGGAAAAGGTCCCAAAGCCGGTCGGGCAAGGGCATTCCATAAAGAAGCGAAAGACCCAGCACCAAAACAACGGCGGGCAGATACAAAAGCCAGCCGGTGACGGTGGAAGCCACCAAAATCGGCGTCGGCGAAATGGGCGCGACCTTGAAACGCCTCAGTATGTTGTTGTCCCGTTCCTGAACCAGCCGCATGCCCGCGCCGAACAGACCGTTGCCTAGTATCCCAAGCGTCAGGACCATGCTGACGACGAAAGCGACGTCCATGAGGGCCGTAAAGGCGAAAAAGAAAAACAACGGGAACAGGTAATTGAAAAACAGAACGCTCTTGTCGCGAAGCGCCAGCATCAGGTCAATGCGGATCAACTTGACATAAGTCTTCATTCCCGCAGGCTCCGCCCGGTCAACTCGATGAAAACGTCTTCGAGCGAAGGCTTTTTCAGATTGACGTCGGTCAGCTCGATTCCTTGGCCGTCGATCCACTTGACGATGTCGACCAGAGTCCGGGCCGGACTCCTGGTGATGATCGTCAGATTCCGTCGGTCCTCGGTGAACTCGTGCCTTTCCACGTGATCCAGGGAAGGGAAATCGGCATAAACGGGATTGGCGCAGCTGATCTCCAACAGAGCATCCCCCAAGGTCTTCTTCTGGATTTGGCGCGGAGTCCCTTGGGCGATGATGCGGCCGTTGTCGATAATGGCCACGCGATCACACAGCTTTTCGGCCTCTTCAATGTAGTGTGTGGTCAGCAAGACCGTTCGACGTTCCGCCCGGAGAGCGTCAATCAGCGAGTGAATCTCGTGACGCGCGTGGGGGTCGAGGCCCGCCGTCGGCTCGTCCAGAAAAAGCACTCTCGGGTCGTTGATCAAGGAGAGGGCCAGGACCAGGCGCTGCTTCTGACCTCCGGACAACTGTCCGAAATAGCTTGAACTCTTGTCGGAGAGCTGCAACCGTTCCAGCAACTCTCCGCCGTCCAGAGCGCTTGTGTAGAAGGAAGAAAAAAGCTCCACCGCCTCCGACACCCGGATCTTGTCCGGAAGGTTGGTGCTCTGGAGGGTGACCCCTATCTGATTCTTGAGCTCGCGACTCTGGCTGTCCGGATCGAAGCCGAGCACGCTGACCTCGCCCTCGCTGCGTGTCCGCAAGCCCTCCAGTATTTCAACTGTCGTAGTCTTGCCGGCGCCGTTCGGCCCGAGCAGCCCGAAGACTTCACCTGCGAAGACCTCAAAACTGACATCAGCCACTGCCTGAAACTCGCCGTAATTCTTCGAAAGCCCGCGGACGCGAATGTAGATTTCAGAATCGGGGCCGAAGGCATCGTGCTCTGGAACCACAGCCGCTGGTTCAATCTTGGTCGGGGCGGTCTCGCCGCTCATTTTCGAGTCCAACTTCCATCAGGCGGGCCGCTGAGATTGCCGCCAGTCATTGTTTTAATGTCGCTCATCAGACCGGATCAAACCAAGCCGTCGGAAAAGGAAGAGGTTACCACGGTTCCTTCGAGGAACGCACGCAGCCTGGCGCCGGCATTGCGAAAGCGGAACGGCGATACGCCGGTCTTGCGGCCTTCCTTCGGGCTGCGAGCCCGGATCTTGCGCGCAGCTCCTGCTGCGGCGCTGGATAGCGACGCGTCTGCTGCGTTGCCGCTCCTCGGCCTCCTCGACGTACTGCACGAGTGCGATTGCGGAGGCCTTCGTCGCGCGCCTTGCATCCGCATCGCTCTCCAACGCCTCGCAACGGACCCGCGTGCAGGATTCGGGTTAGCTCTCGAAACTTCTGCCATAATCAATACTTGGAAGAATCCGATTTGATGATCCGCGCTCCCGTTTCGCCAGAGGTTCGCGCTCAGCGCTCTGCCGGCCTCCTCCGGAGGTCGGCGGGGAGAGGAGATCGCCGGCCGCCAAGCCGGATCCGAATGGCTGTCGCATCGCCGTCTATCAGGTCCTAGCTATGAAATCACTGTATCAGCCTGTCACCGATCCGGACGAGATCGAATCCCTTCTGTCGGATCTGCCTTTGGTCATTGAACGGGAGAAGTTCGTCGATTTCGTTCTCGGATTTCCCCGCCGCTACCTGCAGCAGACTTCCGCGGTCG
>DATKAT010000308.1:0-3854 GCA_035514675.1 Acidobacteriota bacterium
AGCAGAATCTTTAGGATCATGGTCAACGGCACCGACAGGATCATCCCCAACGGTCCCCACATCCAGCCCCAGAATACCAGTGAAAGGAAGACCACCAGAGTGGACAGGCCAAGCTGACTGCCCAGCAGGCGGGGTTCGACCAAACTGCCCAACACGACGTTGACGCCTATAAAGCCGACCACTACGCCGAGGGCAAGCAGAGGACCGCCATCGGGCTGAGTCAACGCCAGCAGAGATGGAGGGATGGCGGCGATGATGGAACCCAGATTGGGGATGTAATTCAGGAGGAAGGCCACCAACCCCCACAGGAACGCGAATTCCACCCCCAGCGCCCAGACCAGGAGCCCGGCTGCGATTCCCGTAGCCATACTCACCAGAGTCTTCAGGACAAGGTAATTCTGCACCTGCTGCGTGACCCCTGAAAAGCGGGAAAGATCCGCCTTCGGTTCCCCCAGAGCAAGCCGCACCTTGCTAGGGAATCCGGCAGCTTCGGAGAGGATGAAAGTCGTTGTCAGCAGCACTAGAATGAGGTTTGAAAGAATCGCCGCCACACGGCCCAACGTCCCTCCCACCAATTGCAGGATTGCCGCCGGATTAGCCAGATCTTTCAGGACGGTCCCTGAAACTTCAATTCCGTACCTCTCCGTCCTGGCGATCAAAGAGTTGTACAGGGTCGACAACCGGGCCTGATAGCGAGGCAGCGCATTTGTAAAATCGTTCAAAGACGTGCCGATTAAGGTGCCGACAAAAGTCAGGATCAAGAGCATGGCCAGGATGACGATTAAAATTGCCAGTGCGGAAGGCACTCCCTTCCGCTGGAGCCACAGCATCGGCGGGATCCCGAGAATGGCGATGAAGACCGAAACGAGAAACGGCACTACAATTGCTTCGGCTTCCCTCAATCCGGCCAGGATGACCACCAGCGACGCTGCCATCAGGAAATAGCGGAGGGCGAAACTCTTCTCCGTCGTGACGCTCACGTTCTGATTCTAGCGAAAGGCGACGGGTTCTGCGTTCTGCGTTCCGAGTTCAAAGTTCGAAGTTCTGGGTTCTGGGTTCTGGGTAGCGCGATTCGATGAGCTGGCGGACCGGAAGGAGGCCGAAAGGCCGACAGTCTTTAGCCCAGTCCGTCAGGGCTGGGTGGAAGCCGCACCAAACATCAAGAGAGCCCGCAAGGGTGCGGCACAATCTTGCGGTCAGGTCTTGACAAATGGGCAATCCTCTGAATTCTGAACGTCGAACGCAGAACGCCCCTATCCGGCCAGCGCGATCACGTCGATTTCCACATCAACGTCCTTGGGGAGGCGGCTGACCTCAATAGTTGTGCGCGCTGGCGCGGGATCCTTGAAATATTTGCCATACGTTTCGTTCATGGCCTCGAAGTCGTTCATATCCGCCAGAAACACGGAGGCTTTGACCACCCGTTCCAGCGAGCTTCCGGCTGCTTCCAAAATCAGGCTGAGATTGTGCATGATTCGGTCGACCTGCTGTTGGATGGTCCCGCGTTCGATTTCCTGCGAATCCGGGTTGATCGCAACCTGACCCGATACGAAAATGAGTCCGTCGGTTCGGATTGCGGGCGAATAGGGTCCGACGGCCTGCGGACCGCGTGGAGGAGCTATTTTCTTTTTTTCCGGCATCGTGGTTCCTTTTTTATCGAACGTGTACGATATGAACGGTTAAGCGGATTAACGGAGCCATTCGCGTTCGCCTGGCAGGCTCGGGAGGAGTCTCTGGACGGTCGACGATCGAGATCGTGATCAGCTTCCAGCATTGAGCCTCTGAAGAGGCGGCCAGGCAGTGCCGCGACTCTGCTTCCGTCAATCGATTCTCGGGCTCATCGGTCCGCGCGAACCGGAGAGCAGGCCAAACATGTTAACCGCCCTCCAGGAGCAGTGTCCAGAGGAATGAAAGTCGAGATCGTAGAACTTTTAGGGCAATTGGGCGTGTTCCCGATCTTCGCCCTGGAGTCGCCCGAGCAGTCTCCATTTGTAGGTCGGGCCTTGCTGCAGGGCGGGCTTCCCTGCGCCGAAGTGACTTTTCGCACCGCCGCCGCCGCCGAATCGATCCGTCGACTGACGGCTGAATTTCCGGATCTGCTGGTGGGCGCGGGAACCGTCCTGTCCACCGATCAAGCCCGTGCGGCCCGCCAGGCTGGCGCTCGCTTTATCGTTTCACCGGGGTTGAATCCCGCAGTCGTTGACGATTGTCTGGTCAACGATTTTCCCATCTTTCCCGGCGTCTGCACGCCGACGGAGATCGAAGCGGCGCTTCGCAAAGGACTTTCCATTCTGAAATTCTTTCCAGCCGAAGCCATCGGCGGAACGAATTATCTGAAGGCCGTATCCGCCCCGTTCCCAGGAGTCCGCTTTCTGCCCACCGGCGGAATCAACCAATCCAACCTGGCGGACTACCTGAAGATGGACTGCGTTCTAGCCTGCGGCGGGACCTGGTTGATTCGTCCCGAGTGGATTCGGGAAGGAAATCTTGAGGAAGCCGCCGCTTCGGTTTCCGCCGCGGTTCGTTTGGTCCGTTCACTGCGCCGGAAGACGGGGGCTTGAAATGGAAAAGAAAAAGGTCGTGACTTTCGGAGAAATCATGTTGCGCCTGAAGCCTCCGGGAGTGGAGCGCTTTTTGCAGTCCCCGACGTTTGAGGCGACGTTCGGCGGGGGAGAAGCAAATGTCGCCGTTTCCCTTGCCCAGTTCGGTCTGCAGGCGCATTTCGTGACGGCCCTTCCTTCCAACCCGATTGCGGACGCCTGTCTGGAAGAATTGCAGCGATTCGGCGTCGACACCGGATTTGTCTCGCGCCAGGGGAAGCGGATGGGGATCTACTATCTGGAAAGCGGATCTAATCAGCGCCCGTCGCAGGTCATTTACGACCGCGCCGGGTCGTCACTGGCGGAGGCGGCCGAAGACGCCTTCGACTGGGATCGTATCCTGCGCGGCTCCGATTGGTTTCATTTTACGGGAATCACTCCGGCAATCAGCGCTTCCGCAGCGAACCACTGTCGAAGGGCGCTGGAATCCGCCCGCAAGTTGGGCGTGACGGTTTCGTGCGACTACAACTATCGCAAAAAGCTTTGGCAATACGGTAAAGGCGCCCCTCAAGTCATGCGGGATCTTGTGCGATTTGTCGATGTTGGAATTGCCAATGAAGAGGACTGCGAAAAGGCCTTGGGCATTCCGATCGGACAAGATGTGGAAGGAGGCCGTTTGGCTCCAGCTCGGTACAGGACGACGGCCGAACGAGTGTTGGAGGAGTTTCCGAATCTGCGCAGGCAGGCCATCACGCTTAGAGAAAGTCAGAGCGCCGACACCAACGGTTGGTCGGCGGTTCTGCACAATCGAGAGGAATTTCTTCACAGCCGCCGTTATCTAATCTCCGATATCGTCGACCGCGTGGGCGGGGGAGACTCCTTCGCCGCCGGGTTGATCTTTGGCCTGCTGTCGTTCGGCGACTCCGCCGCTCTGGAATTCGCCGCCGCGGCTTCCTGTCTCAAACACTCCATTCCGGGCGATTTCAACCGGGTGAAGGTGCATGAAGTGGAGGCCTTGATTCAAGGAGGGGGGAGCGGGCGAGTCTTGCGTTGAGGGCGCCTGTGGCGCTGCTTGAACGGGCGGCTCGAACCCTGCTTTCTGCCGCCTGCAATCCATCGGAGCAGCCGATTGATGACGTCCCGAATTCTGGTAGAATACTGCTTCTCGAAAAGATGCCGGGGTAGCTCAGTCGGTAGAGCAGTGGACTGAAAATCCGCGTGTCGGCGGTTCAATTCCGTCCCCCGGCATTCCTGAAAATCAGCTTTGCGCGAAGCGGCGACTTCGAATTTTCTGGAATTCCGCTTGCCTCTTTA
>DATKAT010000309.1:0-4974 GCA_035514675.1 Acidobacteriota bacterium
GAGCCGATTTCAGACAGCGAGCCGGACTGGCAAAAGGCGCTTTGCGAAATTTTGGAAGAAGCCGGAAATGTCCCGGTGATCCTTCTGACCTGCCTGAGAAGCCCGTCGGAGGTCGCGACTGCGATTCGCCTGGGAGTCTCAGGCTATGTCTGCAAGCCCTTCTCCATCAGCCGGGTGGAAGATTCCATGCAGCAGACGCTGGCGCCGGACCACGCGGTACAGCTCCCAACGCCGCGTCAGAAGGAAGGCGCGATCGATTTCATCGCCGCCGATCGTGCAATGTTGGAAATAAAAGAGTTGGCCCACCAGATTCACGATATCGGAGCGCCGATCCTCATCACGGGTGAAAGCGGAGTCGGCAAGGATGTCGTCGCTCGCTACATCCACCACCGTTCAGTTTTGCGCGGTCGCCCCTTCGTCAAGGTTGCATGCGCCAACATTTCGAGCGAATTGATCGAAAGCGAGCTGTTCGGACATAAGAAAGGCGCCTTCACCGGAGCCTGCAACAACAGGGCCGGGAAGTTTGAGATCGCGCATGGCGGCACGATCTTCCTGGATGAGATCGGAGAAATGTCGCCCGCACTGCAGGCCAAACTTCTCCATGTCCTGCAGGAGGGAACTTTCTCGCGACTTGGGTCCGACGACGAGGTCGTTGTAAACGTCAGAGTCATTGCCGCAACCAACCGGGATCTTGAGCGGGCCCTCGCTGACGGAAGTTTCCGGGAAGATCTCTTTTTCCGCCTTAACGTGATCAATATCGAAATTCCCCCGCTCCGAGAGAGACGGAGCGAGTTGAGCGTATTCTGCGACTTTTTCCTGGAGAAGTGCTGCCACAAATTCGGGCGGCAGTCGACGCCTTTGCCGGAACACTTGTTGAATTTTTTCTCGGAGTACCACTGGCCCGGCAATGTCAGAGAGCTCGAGAACGTCATCCAGCTCTTCGTCATCCTCGGTGATGCGAAACGGGTGCGCCAGGACCTGGAGTTTCGTCTTCAGCGGAAGCAAGGCGGGCAGATGCAGGAGGGGGTCCCCGGCCTGATGCCGGCCTCCGTCGATGATTGCTGGGACTTGAAGGAAATCCGCAAGAACGCCGTCTCGGAAGTCGAAAAGAAGGTGATCGAAAAGGCCCTGTCACGAACAAATGGAAATAGGTGGCAGGCGGCCAAAGTGCTGAACGTCAGTTACAAGACGATTCTCAATAAGATAGGCGAGTACGATTTAAATCAGTTCGAGTGCTGATCGCCCTGCTCGCCTCATCCAAGCCAAGAAATGTGAATCGCACGCGAACGCATAGCCATAACAATCGATTCGGCATTCCTGCAGAGTCTCGCGTCCGCGGACATCGTTGGAGGTCTAACGTCTGGTTCAGCCTTGTCCCTTAGCCCGATGACTGTCAGTATAGCTGCTGAAAGCGGGATGCACCTGCTGGGCTTCGCCCGCACGCAATGTCGAAGAAGTCAGGCGTACGCGGCGTTTCCTTTAATTGCCGCGACAATACAATTAGGAGATAACCATATGAAAATGTTGCTGACAGTCGAATTTCCACTGGAGCCATTCAATTCGCTCGTCAAGAGCGGAAAGGCCGGTGAAATCATCGGGCGCATCCTCGAAACCATCAAGCCGGAGACGGCCTACTTCGGGGAGCAGGACGGGAAACGCGGCGGAATCTTCATTATCAACGTAGAGAATCCCTCGCAAATCCCCTTTTTTGCAGAACCCTTCTTTCTCAACTTCAATGCCAGTTGTAAATTTCGCGTTCTGATGAGCCCGGAGGACTTGCAGAAGGCCGGCTTGGAAGAACTTGGCAGAAAGTGGGGATAAACGTCGCCGAACGCCCCCGTCTACGAGGTCGCTCGAACAGCGGGGCCGCAGTCGTCAAACAATTCCTGAGATCATACGGTGGCGTGCGCACACTTGTAGGGACGGCGCGCTATTCTTGCAGACCAAGTCAAGAGTTTGGATTGGCGAGTGCGAAATACGGGCTAGTGTCCTGAGTCAGAAGTTCGTCGATAGTCGGCCGGCGATGCATCCCGGCCGACTGCGTTGCTCGTCGCGCACATATTCCCGATATGCACGGTCCTCGCGCCTTGTCGGCCGGGCGCCTCGCCACCCTTTGTATTGCGGCGAACTTCTGACTCAGCACACTAGGAGCCTTACACTTTTCGCAGCAATATGCTCACTAAGCGGCGGGTTCGACGGACCGCCGGTGCGCGGCCGCTGCGCCTGCATCGTTGGTCAGCAGCATCGCCGGCGGAAAATGGAGAAGAGTTCTGATGCAGAAACTGGTGTCAGCGTTTTTCATGACCGCGACCATCATTGTCGCCGGCTGCACTCCCGCTGAGCGGGAAGCCGCGAGACTGCCGTGTTGGTCATTCAGTCAGGAGATGATCTTCCCGGCTGACCGAGCCCTGATGCGACCGGAAGACGGCGTCGCTCTGCCCGACGGCCGGTTGCTCGTGGCCGATCAGCTTTACGGCCTTCGCCTTCTGGAAGCCGATGGCTCGAGCCGGCCCTTCGGGCAATTCGCGGAGGCAGGCTATCTGCACAGTCCGCCTGAGATCGTGGGCGGGGCGAACGGCGTCACGCTCGAGCCGGGTGGCGCCCATGTCCTGGTCAGCGATGTGTTTCGGGGCGGAATTTACCAAGTCGATGTCGCCACCGAGTCGACGGACCGAATCTACCAACATTCTTATGGCGTCAACATGGCCCGGCGCGATCGCAGGGGCGGGGTCTGGTTCACTCAATCGACTCGCAACAGTCGCGAGCGGGGAGAAGAAGAGCTCTTTCGCGCCGTAGCCGTGGCCGTCTCGGACGGAGGAATCTTTTACCTTCCGCCATCGCTGCATGAGGGCGACGACGCAGCGAGGCAACTGGTCGACGGTCTCTACTTCGCCAATGGCATCGCTTTGGACGAGGCTGCCGGCTACCTCTATGTCGCCGAGACCACGGGAAGCAGGGTTCTGAGATTCAAAATGGACGCAGCCACAGGCCAGGTTGGAGATCGAGTCACTGCTCTTGAGGTCAACCATCCGGACAACCTCGAACTCGACGGACGGGATCGGCTGTGGATCGCGTCTCCGCTTCGCGGCGAGATCGTCGTGTTCGATCTTGCAACTCAAACCGTCGAGTCCGTGATCCGGATCTCCACGCCGGAGAGCGAACGACTGATCGAGACGATCGAGGCCCGTGTTCGCATTGGCGAACCGTGGCTTGATCTAATGGCCCCCGAACTATGGGAACCCGCCCCAGGGCTGATCACTGGCATGATCCTGCAGCCCGATGGCCGTTCGATCTATTTGACCGGCCTGGGCAATGCGCTGATTGAACTGAAGCGTTAGCGCCTGGCCAGTCCGCTGCGTTCCGGAAATCGCTGACCGCGCCGGCCGTTTCGTTCTTCCCCTGCTGATGCTGACCGGCGTGTTCCTTCAGATCCCGCTTCGCGGGTTTGCAAGCGCTTTTGGTCGCCGCAAGGTCGTCGGCGCGCTTGTCGAACTCCCGGCGCTCGCGATGGCATCCGAGGTCCTGTTGTGGATTCGGCAACGGAACCTGTTTGCAGTGACCTCTGCGTCCTGACCGACGCCTTCGTCGGACGACGTTCCGGCCAACCAGGAATCTGACAGGCTCCGTTTCAGTTCAGCTGCAATTCCTTGATAATATGTGGGCCATGGAAATGAAACATCTCTCGGCGGCTTCGAAAAGAGTGGTCTGGTTCTTTTCGGTTCTCTTTATTCTGTCTATTTCCAGTCTCTCTCAACCCGCTCCGCATTCTGCTTCCAATTTTCTAAAGGGAGACCCCGAAGAGTTCGGCTTTGATGCAGACAGGCTGCAACGACTCTCTGATTTGCTGCAGGAGTATTCCAGGCAGCAGCGGATTAGCGGAGCAGTCGCTCTGGTGCTGCGCGGTGGCCGGATCGCTTTTTTCGAAGCTGCCGGTTACAGGGATGTGGAATCGGGCGATCCCATGAAGCATGACACTATCTTCCGAATCGCCTCTCAGTCCAAAGCGGTGGTCAGTGTGGGAATCATGATTCTGCAGGAACAGGGAAAGCTGCTTATTTCCGATCCCGTCGGAAGCCATCTTCCCGAATTTCTGGAAACCACTGTGGCCGAACCACTTCCCAACGAGGGCTACGAAATTGTGCCTGCAGCGCGGCCGATGACGATTCGCCACCTGCTGACTCATGCCTCCGGCGTCGGATATGGCCACGGCATTGCAGCCGACCTGTGGGAAGAAGCCGGCATCCAGGGCTGGTATTTCGCCCATCGCGATGAGCCGGTTCGCGAAACGGCGCGTCGCATGGCCGGCCTGCCGATGGATTCTCATCCCGGCGACCGGTATGTCTACGGATACTCGACCGATATATTGGGCGCAGTCATTGAAGAAGTGAGCGGGATTTCGCTCGACCAGTTTCTGAAAGCGGAAATACTGGAGCCGCTCGGCATGGTCGATACGCATTTCTACTTGCCGGAAAGCAAAGCGTCGCGGCTGGCGACGGTCTATTCTGCCACGGCGAATCGCGGCATTGAACGGGCTCCCGATCCGGGCGCAGGTGTGGGCCAGGGCCACTACGTCGAAGGGCCGCGAAAAAGTTTTTCCGGCGGAGCGGGCCTTTTGTCCACGGCGGAGGACTATGCGCGCTTTTTGCAGATGCTGCTGAACGGCGGCGAACTGGACGGCGTGCGAATCCTGAGCCTCTCTGTTCTGGCGTCCGGCATAAAACCGTCCGCACACGTTTTCCCAGCGTGAGATCTTCGCAAACATCTCCAACAGCTTCGCAAAGGGACTTCTCTCTGGAAGTGCGTTTCAGCTTAGAAGCTCCGGTCGTCGTCGGGCGGTTCGGGGAGAACCAGGGCCGGAGCTTCCTCTTCCGCAGCAGGATCCTCTCCGGGGTTGACGAAGCGATCCACCTCCAGCTGGTATTGGCGGTCATGCAGCTGCTTGTAGCGGCCGCCGGCCTCCAGCAGTGCCTCATG
>DATKAT010000310.1:0-7462 GCA_035514675.1 Acidobacteriota bacterium
GTGGGCGTGGGCGCCGGACGTTACTTTATCTCGCTGATCGGAGTAGGGTTTCCGGCGCTTGTGGCGTCTCAGGCGAATAAAATGCGTCGAGTCCATGGCCCGCTGACATTCTTTCTTTCCGTTTATAGGGCGGTTTTGCGGATGAAGGCGCATCCGGTTCGAATTGAGTTGGACGATCAGGAATTAAGCGTGCGAAGCACATCGATTCTGATCCAAAACACTCCCTACACGGGCGGGGGTCTGCTTATGGCGCCGCATGCTGAAATGGACGATGGTTTTCTGGATATCGTGGTTGTGGGAGACATCGGCAGGTTGGACTTAATGTTGAACTTCCCGCGGGTTTACAGGGGCACTCATTTAAACCATTCAAAATTTTCGGGCTATCGCTCGCGCCGAGTGAAGATTGAATCTGAAAGCCCGCTGGAAATCATCCTGGACGGAGACTTGATGGGAACCGTTCCACTAAGCGCCAGCGTTTTACAGCGAGCCTTGAAGGTACGCGTCAGTTGAGCGGAACATGAGTTCAATTTCAGAATTCCTGAAGGACAAGACGGTCTTCATCACGGGCGCTACGGGGTTTTTGGGGCAGCCCTTAGTCGAAAAGATGCTTTGGTCCTCGCCCGGAGTAAGGCGGATTTACGTGCTGATCCGACCAAAGCGTCAATCTGGCGGGAAAATCGTAGCGGCTGCGGAACGGCTTCAACGAGAACTTTTCGAATCGAGTGCCTTCGACCGCATCCGGAGCTTTTACCAGGACCGGGCTGACGATTTCCTGTCCGAAAAGTTGGCGGCCGTGGCCGGCGACATTTCCGAGGAAAACCTCGGCCTCGATCCCTTTCAACTAGCGCAACTCCGACGAGAAGTCGACATCGTGATCAACAGCGCGGCGGTCGTATCTTTTGACGCGCCACTCAATGAGGCGTTGGAACTCAACGTTCTTGGCGCAGAAAGAGTAGCGAAATTTACGGCGGCTTGCGAACGCGCGATTTTGATACACGTTTCCACAGCCTATGTATGCGGCGCTGCAACCGGCGATGTGATGGAAACGCTTTATCACGTCGCCGGCCCCGGGGAGCCCGACTTTCCCCCTCGGAAAATCAAGAACCCGCAGCTTGAGATCCACAAGATTCGCGAGATTTCGGAGTCGGTCATCTCAGACGCGAACTCGATCGAGAGAAAAAGAGACTTCAAGCGGGCGCTAGTGAAGCGATTGCGGCGCAGAAGAAACCGAATGAGGGGCAAGCGCCGCGCTCTATTGGAGAGCATCACGGGAAAATGGGTCGCCGCCAAGCTCTCCAAGGAAGGAATGCGATGGGCTCGCCGGCGGGGTTGGAACGACACTTATACGTACACGAAAGCGATCGGTGAGCGGGTCGTCATTGATAGCCGGGGTAGTGCGCCGACGGCCATTATTCGCCCATCCGTCATAGAAAGCAGCCTGTCCGAGCCGAGTCCTGGATGGTTGGATGGGCTGAGAATGGCTGACCCGTTAATTGTAGCGATCGGAAAAGGACGCCTCCGCTCGCTCCCGCTGGATCCCAAAGTGAATCTGGACCTGGTACCCGTCGACATGGTGGTCAACGCCCTGCTGGCGGCCATTCCGGAGACCGCCACTTCGCGGAAGATTAAAGTCTACCAGGTGGCCACCGGCGCGGTCAACCCGATCAACCTGGGAACTCTTCACGAGCTGATTGTTGAGTATTTCCAAAAGAATCCGATGCTCAACAAGGAGGGCGAACCAATTCGCATTCGGCGGCTGCGCTTCCCAAACCCCGCCGCATTTCGATTGCAACACCGATTGAGAGCTGTGCCGCTGGGCACGGCGGAGCGGACGCTGGAGCGGTGGGCCCTTTTCGATGCGACGCAGAAAGTGCGGCGCCGGATCGCAGCGACGCGAGTCGCTTACGAAAAACTCTACTACTACGGCGAAATCTACGAGCCGTACCTGAATCTCAACTGTCGATTTCAGGTCGACGAGACCCTACGGCTTTCCGCGAAGTTGAGCGAACAGGAGAAGCGGGAGTTCAATTTCGACGTGTCCCGCCTGAACTGGCGCCACTACATCCAAAACGTCCACATCCCCGGGGTCAAGAAATACATCCTGAAGCTGGAAGGGACCGGCACCCTGGAGGTGGCCGAAGAAGAAGCGATGCGGCGGGAGGCGTTCACCATCCACGAGCTTCTGGATCGCGCGGCCGCTCGTTTCCCGGAGCGGACGGCTCTCCAGGTAAAACGCGGAAAGGAGTGGGCGCGCTTCACCTATGCGGAAGTTCGATCGCAAGCGCGCGATGTCGGAAAGAAGCTCCTTTCCGTTGGACTCAAGAAAGGAGACAGGGTTGTCCTGTTTTCCGAGAATCAGCCGGAGTGGGGGATCTGCTACTTGGGCGCCGCTTCGGCGGGCATTGTGGTGGTGCCGCTGGATGCGCAAAGCTGGCATCGCGAAGTATGGTCTGTCGCCGACTGGACCCAAGCGAAGGCGCTGCTGGTGTCGGAGAATTGTCTGGACAAGTTTCCCGAGGCCGGCCTGTTGGAAAACGAAGCCTTGGAAGCCCCTCGACTCGTGTTGAATGTAAACCGGCTTTGCAACCCCTTCGACCGGCCGGACCTGCCGCGATCAACAAGGCCCGCGGGTGACCACCACGCGACCGAGGGCGACTGGCCTAGCGTCGAACCCGACGACGTCGCATCCATTATATTCACAACGGGAACCGCAGCCGACCCCCGCGGCGCGGTGCATACCCACCGGAACTTCTTGAACAACCTTTACGGAGTAAATCATTACCTGGCCGTGACTCCCGACGACCAATTCTTGTCCGTTCTTCCCCTCTATCACGCGCTCGAGTTCTCCTGCGGCTTCCTGATGGTGATTTACGGCGGCGCCACCGTCTCCTACGCCCACTCCCTAAAGCCCAAGAATTTGCTGGAGACGATGAGGGAAACCGGAACCACGTGCATGCTTGGCGTCCCGACGCTGTATGCGCTCATTCGAGACGATCTGGAACGCCGGATCCTGAAGTCGTCCAAGTCGACCTTCAAAAGCAACTGGGCCGAGACGTCCAAGAATTTCAGCCGATCCGTGGAAAAACGGTTCGGCAAGAACATCGGCCGCCGCGTATTTGCGCGAATCCACGAGGAATTCGGAGGCCGAATCCGCGTTTTTGTCAGCGGCGGATCGGCGCTTGGGGAGGAGCTGTATCGCGACTTTCTGGCCTTCGGCGTTCCCATCTATGAGGGCTACGGGCTGACGGAAACGGCGCCGGTTCTGACGGTGAATCCGCTGCATCGGAGTCGCGAAGGCTCTGCGGGGAAGCCCATTCCGGGGGTGGAATTGCGGCTGTACCACCCCGACCATAACGGGATTGGCGAAATCATCGTCCGAACGCCGAGTCTGATGAAGGAATATTTCAGAAACGAAGCGGCGACGAGCCAGGTCATGAAAGACGGCTGGTTTCATACGGGCGACTTGGGATGGGTCGACGCCGACGGATATGTCTACATTTCGGGAAGGATCAAGGACGTCATCGTAACAGGGGCCGGCAAAAACGTTTACCCGACCGACCTGGAGGCCATTTACCGCACGCTGCCTGGCGTCCGGGACATCTGCGTGCTGGGGATCAAGAGCGGCTTGACCGAAGACGTGCACGCGGTCATCGTGCCACAGGCCGATGCCCTGGAAGAGGCCACCGACGACGGCGTTAAGAAAGTCGTTCAGAAGCAGATCCAGACATTGGCGCGCGAGCTGCCGAGCTATCACAGGCTGCAAGCCATCCACATGTGGAGCGACCCGCTCCCTCGGGACGCATGCGGGAAGCTGCAAAGGAGCCAAATCAGGGCCGAGCTGGCACGCCAAATAAATGGGAGGGACGGACGTCCCGAGACAGGGGGCAGTCTGCCTCGCAGGGTGCGGGAAGCCAGTCAGGAAGACGCCATCTATGAAGAGCTGAGTCGATTGTCCGGAGAGCCGATCGAAGAAATCAACGAGGAATCGAATCTGTACTCCGATCTCGGTCTCGACTCGCTGATGGCTATGGAGCTGCTTTTGTTCCTGGAGCACCGACTCCAGACCGCGGTGGATGATTCGCGAATCGGATGCATCCAGTCCGTCGGCGACCTTCTACAGGAATTGCGTCGGACTGGCGCATCGGCATCCAACGAGCAGCAGCAGCCCGACGCCCCGCGCTCCACTCTCCCGCTGATCTCTCGGCCCCTTTCCGACCGCCTGTTGCTGGGAGCCAGCTTTCTTTTTCTGAGTTTGGTCTACCGATTCTATTTTGGCTTCCAGGTCCGCAACGGAGCAGCGCTGGAAAAGTCCCCGAAGGGCTTCATTGTGGCCGCAAACCACAGCAGTCATGCCGATACCGGCGCGATGATCGCCGCTTTTTGTCGAGCTTTGGGGTTTCGAGCGGCGCGAATGCTTCACGTCGCCGGCGCCCGCGACTATTTCTTCAACACCAGCCTCAAGAGCCGGATTTTCAGCAATTGTCTCAACGTGGTGCCGCTTGAAAGGGAGGAGGTTTCACTGGCCGGGCTGAGAACCGTCAAACGCATTCTGGAACAGGGCGAACCGGTTCTGATTTTCCCTGAAGGCACGCGCAGCCGCACTGGATCGTTGCAGAAGTTCAAGCCCGGGATTGGTTTGCTGGCGCTGGAATTCAACGTCCCGATCCTGCCCGCCTGCATTCGGGGAACGTTTCAGGCCCTGCCTCCCGGCGCCCGCTTCCCAAGACCCCGCCGCATTTCGGTTGAATTTGGGGAATGGGTGTCGCCAGAACGTTACGCCGGCTCGGAACAGACCGGAAACCGAGACGGCGCGTATCGCAGAATTGCGCGCGACGTGCGGGAGAGCGTCCAGAAAATGCTGGAACGCGGCCAATGAAGTTTTCAGGGGCGGCATTTTTCGATGTGGACGGCACGCTTCTGCCGGCGACGGTGCTGCACTATTACGCATTCTTTCGGATGCAGGAATTCGGGCCTGCCGCCGGCATGCCCTGGAAGTGCCTCTTCCTGCTCAAGGCGCCTTACTTCTGGGCGCTGGACCGGTGCAGCCGGGAGCTATTCAATCGCCGCTTTTACCGGAGTTACAGAAGGCTCCGTCCCCGACAGGTGGAGAGCCCGGCGCGCGAGCTGCTGGAAAAGTTCATCAGACCGCGGCTCTTTTCGGAGGCGATCGAATGCGTTCAAAGGCACCGAGCCGAGCGCCGCGCCGTAGTGCTTGTCAGCGGTTCCATTCGCCAAGTGGTGGAGCCGTTGGCTCAGTTTCTTCAGGCAGACCATTATTACTGCGCAGAACTGTGCGTGGAAAACGAACGCTTTAGCGGAGACCTCCGGGGAGGTCCGATGACCGGCGAGCGAAAAGCGGCGGCAGTGGTTTCTTTTCTAAGGCGGCACGGACTTGCCCGGGAAACCGCGTCGGCCTACGCGGACAGTTACGACGACATTCCGATGCTGCGCGCTGCCGGGCGGGCCGTGGCCGTCAACCCGGAAGGCAAGCTTCGCCGGCAGGCTTTGGAGCAGGGGTGGGAGATAGTCGAGTGGAAGCGATCCGATACATCAAGAGCGTGCGCCGCTATCTGACCGCTCGATGGTTGGGGCGGCGATGGCCTCGGGTCTACACTTCCCCGCTGGGAGTCGTCGAGCTTGCGCATATCCCGGAGCAGCCTCTCCCTTCCCCCGAATGGGTGCGGGTCCGGCCAACCTTGAGCGGCATCTGCGGCTCCGATCTCGCAACCGTTACAGCGCAAGGCTCGGCATATTTTTCGCCTCTCTCTTCCGCCCCTTTCGTGCTCGGGCACGAGGTCGTCGGCAGAGTTGTCGAGACGGGAAGCCAGGCCACGGAATTTCGAGCCGGGGAAAGAGTGATCCTGGAACCGCCCTTGCATTGCCGGATCCGCGGAAATCAGCCAGCTTGCAGACAGTGTCAGGCCGGGCGGCGGGCCCTTTGCGAAAAAATCACGGAGGGGGCCGTTTCGGCGGGAATTCAGACCGGGTTTTGTCGGGACACGGGCGGCGGCTGGTCGGAGTCTTTTGTGGCCCATCGCCTGCAGCTGCATCGAGCGCCGGAGTCGCTCTCCGACGAAGTCGCCGTTTTGGCGGAGCCCTTCAGCTGCTGCCTGCATGCCGTTCGAAAAGCCGCCCCGGAGAACTCCAGCCGGGTTCTCGTGATCGGCTGCGGCGCCATGGGCCTCTTGACCATTGCCGCCCTGCGCCTTCTGGGGCTGAGCAGCCACATTACAGCCGTTGCCCGCTACCCGCATCAACAGCGGGAGGCACACATTCAGGGCAGCGATCAAGTGACTGAAAGCCTGGAGCCCCTGGAACGGCTGGCCGCCGATCTGGGCGCCCGCCTGTTTCCGGCGGAGATAGGCCGACCGACCGGACTGGGCGGCGTGGACGCCTGCTTCGACTGCGTCGGGTCGGAGCTGACCATCGACATCGCACTGCGACTCACTCGTGCCGGCGGAAGAGTCGTGCTCGTCGGAATGCCCGCGATTCCTCGCGGAGTCGATTGGACCGCGATCTGGCATAAGGAGCTAATTGTTGAGGGGAGTTACACCTCCTCTCCGGAGACATTCCGCGAAGCCATCGAACTGGCAAATAGGAACCCTAGCCGGCTGGAAAGCTTGGTTGGCGAAGCCTATGACCTGGGCGAGTTCAGGCAGGCGATTCAGTGCGCCCTGCATACCGGTCGCTCCGGGACGGTAAAGACGGTGTTTCGTATTGGGAATTAACACCCCGCCGCCCGCAACGCCGCCGCAGTAGGACCCGCGTGCAATATCCGGGATAGCCCGCACGGCAACTTTCCACAGGACAGCCGAGGGCGTTGTGTAATAAAATCGGGAAGGCAAGGGGCGAAGCCGACTTCAATTGGGTCGGAGAAGGGGTCTGGAAAATGGGTCGTCGCAACCGGCTGTTTGTAATCGCAGCTCTCATCTCGCTTTGCCTTCTCCCGTCCATGGGTCAAAGCCGGAGCGGCCAAAAGAGCGCCGCGCAGGAAGAGGCCGCCGACTATTACGCAAAATGGCTGAACGAGGACGTCGTCTATCTGATCTCGGACGAAGAGCACGATGTCTTTCAGGGGCTGACGACAGCCGACGAAAAAGACACGTTCATTGAAGAGTTCTGGCGCCGCCGCGATCCGGACCCGGCGTCCGCCTTTAATGAATACCGGGAAGAGCACTACCGGCGAATCGCCTACGCCAATCAACACTTTGGAAGCGGAATTCCCGGGTGGAAGACCGATCGCGGGCGCATTTACATCATGTTTGGGCCGCCGGATGAAAGCGAATACCACTCCGGCGGGCAAAACTACACCCGGGCTCATCACGAAGGCGGTGGAAGGACGAGCACCTATCCGTTTGAAATCTGGCGTTATCGGCAAATCTCGGGGGTGGGAAGCGACGTCGAGATGGAATTCGTCGATCGTTCATGGACCGGAGAATTCAGGCTGGCGCTCTATCCATGG
>DATKAT010000311.1:0-2061 GCA_035514675.1 Acidobacteriota bacterium
CAGTCACATGCTGAAAGAGGAGCGCATATTGTTTCCGATGGTCAGGGAGCTGGAAGCGAGTGCAGAGGCCCCGCAGTTTCACTGCGGATCTCTGGCCCATCCCATTCGTCAGATGGAAGACGAACATGACGCAGCCGGCGCTGGCCTTGAGAAGCTTCGGGAGCTGTCAGATGGTTACTCTCCCCCGGAATGGGCATGCAACACCTACCGCGCCATGCTTGACGCCCTGGCTAACTTGGAAAGCGACATGCACCTGCACGTCCACAAGGAAAACAATATCCTCTTTCCCAGAGCGCTTCAGATGGAGGCGGAGAAGCGGGGGAGGTAAAGGCGGGAGGCGCTGAGCGCACGAGATCCAGGTTTCGATTTCAAAGTTCCGAGGCTTAGGCTTTTTGCGCCGATACTGGATCAATTGTGGTTGGACCGCGAAAGAACCGTCGCCGATGCCTCTCGCGGGTCGCAGCAGCGCGATTGTCGGAGCGACGCGCCCGCCTCGGGCGCGTTGATTTGCGGGGATCCAGCCACCGAACCCACGAAGTGCGAGGGAAATCGACCTTCAGCGTCAACGGGCCCCGTCGCTCTGACATCCGGCGGTCCCTCGGATTCGCTTCCACAAGCGCGTTCCTTGCGAAAACGTCCCCCATGCCTCCGGTCGATCGGGCCGGCGCGATTGTCGGAGCGACGCGCCCGCCTCGGGCGCGTTGATTCCTGGCAAACCGCCCGGCCGAACTCCCGAACCGTCTTCAGCTGGCCTTCCGTCAACGGACCCCGCTGCTGGGACCCGTCGCTCCGACATCCGGCGGTCGCAGAAGTTCAGTTTCCAACAGGCGCTCCTCCTTCCGACGACGGTTCGAATAAACGTGTACGATTCTTGGAAGCCATGAACGACTCGAACAGAGCGCAATCGAAACTGGAAGGTCGTCTGATGGGACACGTTCGCGACTTGACGCGAATCGGAATTCGCTTTGCGGGCACTGCGGGAGAACGTCAGGCGGCGGAGCGCATCGAATCGTTTTTTCGGGGCTTGGGTCTAGTCGTGCGGCGACAGGAGTTCCCGTGCCTGTCCTTTAATTTCCAACTGTGCGAACTGGAAGGGCTGGAAAACGGTCGATGGCGAAAGATTCCCGCCTATCCGGCCGCCCATTCCCCCTCGGCGCCGTCCGGAGGAATCGAAGCGGGCTTGACGCCGATCGAAAAGATTCCGGCGGACGGCCGCTGGCAGGATGATCTCGCTTCCCGGGCGGCGCTGGTCTGCACTTCCGAGCTGTACGACTTCGGCAAATTCTGCAGCCTGATGCAAGCCAATCCGTCGGCGCTGCTGATCGTCGATGACCGGCTCCCTTTCGACTGGACGGTGGCCGTGGGGTTCCCTCGCGCCTGGGTCGACAGAATCCACTGCCCGGTGTTGAACGTGCCGTACGCCGCAGCCTGGGAGATGATCCGCAACGGAGTTGACCGGGTTCGCTTGCGTCTGCAGGCGGAAGTCAAGGAGGCTAAATCCGAGAACGTCATCGCCGATCTGGCCGGCGCTGGATCGGAGGAGCTGACGATCGTTTCGGCCCATCACGACTCGGTGCTTAACAATCCGGGGGCCGACGACAATTGCAGCGGCGTGGCGGTGATGCTGGAACTCGCGCGCCATTTCAGTGGAAATCCTCCTCACAGCGGCCTTCGCTTCATCTCCTTCGGAACGGAGGAGCAGCTGTCCGAAGGGGCGCGCCATTACCTGCTGCACGAGCCGGATCTTTCCCGGATCAGGTTCGCCTTGAACAACGACGCCATGGGAGGATGGATGGGGCGGACCGAAATCTATTGCACAGGCCCGGAAGAGCTGAAAGTCTTCGTGGAGAAGGTCTGCCGGGAGACCGGATTTCCAGGGCATCCCGTCATCGAGCTGTCCCCTTTCAGCGACCACTTTCCCCTGAACCTGGCCGGAATTCCCAGCGCCTGGTACTACCGGAAGACCTTCGCTGCGGCCCGCCACTTTCACCACAGCCGAGAGGAGACCGACGAAGTGGTCAGCCCTTCGGTTCTGGCGCGGACGCTGCTGCATCAGATCGC
>DATKAT010000312.1:0-4459 GCA_035514675.1 Acidobacteriota bacterium
CGAATGTCTTTGTTCCCACGGGGAAGAGAACGCCATCACGCAGGCTGCGTATCATGGCGTAAGCGTGAAGGGAGCGACGCTTTACACTACGTTCGCTCCCTGTTTGATGTGTACGAAGATGATCATTAACGCGGGGATCAGGGAGGTCGTCTACAACATGGACTATCCGTTGAACAAAACTTCCTTCGCTTTGCTGAAAGAGGCTGGAGTCGCCTGCCGAAAACACCCCGTCCAATGAAGAGTAGAGACTGAATGTTCGACCCCGTTTCATTTCGATTGGCGGCGCTGTTCTTTTTTACGCTCGCGACGGTGGGTTTTGTGATATTCCTGTTCCGATTTCCACGAGGATCCGACGTACAGGTCTGGGGTATCCGGGTCAGCTACGCCCTCGGTTTCACCGGATTGGCGCTGTTGAGTCTTTGGAAGCGCAATTTCAATGAAGTCTCCGTCGTTATTTTCTCGTCTCTGCTCCTTTCGCTGCTCGCCTTCGAATTAACCAGCCGCTACCTGAACAAGTAGAGGGGAGAGGCATCCTGCCCGTTCTCGGCATGGCGGGCGGGTTTAACCTGAATTTTGCACGCGGGTCCTGCTGCGGCGTCGGATAGCGGCGCGTCTGCCGCGTTGCCGCTCCTTGGCCTCCTCGACGTACTGCACGAGTACGACTGCAGGGGCCTTCTTCGCGCGCCTTGCATCCACGCCGCTCTGCGACGCCTCGCGACGGACCCGCGTGCAAAATCCGAGTTAAGCGGCGTCGGGCCGGCTGGAGGGGGTGGAATCGAAGGCGGCTGCTGGTTTAGAATGGAGATGTCGAGAAACTTGAATATCTGCCAATCTATTTGGAGGAATCGCATATGCCGTATCCGGAAGAGTGGGTTCGACCCGCACGTGAAGAGCTGAACCAAATCGGAGTCCAGGAACTGAAGACCGCCGCGGACGTGGACGGAGTCTTGACGCAGGGGAAGGGGACGGTACTTTTGGTGGTCAATTCCATCTGCGGATGCGCGGCGGCGGCGGCTCGTCCTGCGGTCGCGATGGCTCTCCATGAGGGACCCCGACCGGAAACGCTGACTTCGGTTTTTGCAGGTCAGGATCTGGAAGCGACCGAGAGGGCTCGCGAGTATCTTCGGCCGCAGCCGCCTTCCTCTCCCAGCGTCGCCTTGCTGCGAGACGGCAAGCTGGTGTTTATGCTCCATCGACAGCAGATCGAAGGGCGCGACGCCGGCGCCATTGCCGCGGACCTGCGCGCGGCCTTCAACGCCTACTGCGCGCCGCAGGCTGGCGTGCGGGAGTAGTTCGATTCGATTTGAGGCGCAACGGGCCGGTCTGCCGCGGCGCCCTCCCTGAAGATGCGACGGCATCGATTGCGTCGGGGCGCCTTGCCGCACGGCCCACTACGTCTGGCGCGCTATCCGGATGAACTCGTGCCACCGGCTGGACTGCTATTTCTCCCCTTCTTCATACTGTTCCTTGATGGTTTCAAGGACCGACGGGTCCGCCAGAGTGGTTGTGTCGCTCATGACCCGACCCTCTGCGATGTCGCGCAGCAATCGTCGCATGATCTTTCCGCTCCGGGTCTTGGGAAGTTCGTGCGTGACGAAGATTTTTTCGGGTTTGGCAATGGGGCCGATTTTGGCGCCGACGTGGGCCCGCAGTTCCGAGACCAGGCTGTCGGAGCCCTGAAGGTCGCCCACCAGAGAGACGAAGCCGGCGATGGCCTGTCCCTTGATCTCGTGATTGATGCCGATGACTGCCGCTTCTGCTACTGACGGATGGCTGACCAGGGCGCTTTCCACCTCCATGGTTCCAATGCGATGACCCGCCACATTGAGCACATCGTCAACCCGTCCCAAGAGCCAGAAGTAGCCGTCCTCATCTCGTTTGGCGCCGTCGCCGGTAAAATAGACCCCCTCGTACTGGCTCCAATACTGCTGCATCCACCGGTCCGGGTCCCCCCAGATCGTTCGGGCCATGGCCGGCCAGGGCCGTTTCAGGATCAGATAGCCGCCCCCCACCGGCACGGAATTGCCCTCTTCGTCGAAGATGTCCGCGTCGATTCCGGGAAATGGCAGCGTTGCGGAGCCCGGCTTCAGCTCAGTCAAGCCTGGGAGCGGGGTGATCAACGTCATTCCGGTCTCGGTCTGCCACCAGGTGTCGACCACCGGAGTCCTGTCGGAACCGATATGATTGCGGTACCAGATCCAGGCTTCCGGATTGATCGGTTCGCCGACGGTTCCCAGCAGGCGCAGCGAGCTTAGATCGAACTTCTGCGGGTGCTCTTCTCCCCACCGCATGAAGGCCCGGATCGCAGTGGGAGCGGTGTAAAGGATGTTGACCCGGTATTTTTCGATAACCTCCCAGAATCGGCCCCGATGGGGCATGTCGGGGGCGCCTTCATACATCACGGTAGTGGCCCCGTTTGCGAGCGGCCCGTAGACGATATAGCTGTGTCCGGTCACCCAGCCGATATCGGCGGCGCACCAGTATGTATCCGAATCCTTCAGATCAAAGACGTAGCGGGTCGTAGTGTGGGTTCCCACGAGGTAGCCGCCGGTCGTGTGCAGCAGCCCCTTCGGCTTTCCGGTCGTTCCCGAAGTGTAAAGGATGTAGAGCGGATGCTCGCTGTCAAGGCGCTCCGGTTCAACCGTTTGCAGGTCGCTCTTCTCCATTTCCCGGTGCCACCAGTGATCGCGGCCCTCGGTCATGGAGACGTTTTTCGGGTCCGAGGTGCGATTCACCACCAGCGTCGCCTGGATGGTGGGACAGCCTTCCAGCGCTTTGTCCGAACTCTCCTTGAGCGGGACGCGGCTGCCTCGCCGCCAGGCGCCGTCGGCTGTGATCAGAAGTTTCGCCTCGCAATCGTTGATTCGATCTCTCAGGGAATCGGGACTGAATCCGCCGAAGACGACGGTATGAGGAGCTCCGATTCGAGCGCAGGCAAGCATAGCAATCGGCAGCTCCGGAACCATCCCCAGGTAAATGGCAACGCGATCACCCTTTCCGATTCCCAAGCGCTTTAGCGTCGAGGCGCACCGATTGACCTCGCGATACAGATCCTGATACGTCAAGACCCTTTCCTCGCTTCGAGGCTCGCCCTCCCAGACGATGGCGGCCTTGTTCTTACGCCAGGTCGTTAGATGGCGGTCTACGCAGTTGTAGCAAATGTTGGTTTGACCCCCCACAAACCATTTGGCGTTCGGCGGATCCCAATCCAGCACCCGTTCCCACGGCTCAAACCAGTCGACGCCCTGCGCCATCTCGGCCCAGAACTTCTCCGGATCCCGCCGAGCCCGCTCATAAATGGAGGGATCGGACCAATTCGCCTGTTTTCGGAATTGCTCGTCAACCGGAAACCTGCGCTCTTCATGAAGCAGATCTTCGATCATTCCGGAATGATGTTTCTCTTCCATAGTAAGAGAAGTGTAACCACTCTGAAGAAAACTTCAAACGAAGCTCGACGGTCTTGTTGCTGGGTGCTGGGTGCTGAGTGCTTGAATTTCGAATCTTGAATCTTGAATTCATTCAGGATCCGACCGCTTCGCGTCGTCAATCGAGACCCAGATCGCCGGCGACCGAGGTCATTGCGGCCAGTACGACGGCCACGTGCTCAGCCAGGGGAACGCCCAGCTCCTTGGCACCGGTCCGGATGTCGTCGCGACTGACGGCGCGGGCGAAGGCTTTGTCTTTGAGCTTCTTTTGGACGGATCTGACCGGCACTTCAGCGACTCGAGCGCCGGGGCGAACTAGCGTCACCGCAGTGATAAACCCGCATAGTTCGTCAACTGCAAACAGAGCGCGATCCAGAAGAGACTCCCGCGGGACTCCAGTAAACGACGCGTGAGCTAGAATCGCGTGGATGGTTTCCTCGGGGAACCCTTTCGCACGAAGGATTTCCGCTCCCTTGCGCGGATGCTCTTCGGGATGGCGTTCATAATCGAAATCGTGCAGCAGTCCGGTCACGCCCCATGCGGTTTCGTTCTCTCCGAAACGGCGTGCGTAGGCCCTCATAGCGGCCTCCACTGCCAGCGCATGCCGGATCAGGTTCTCATTCCTCGTATACTCGACCAGGAGTTCCCAGGCCTTCTCTCGTGAGGGCGTCATGTCTTTGCTGGCTCCAGAATCCCGACATATGGGAAGTTGCGAAACCTCTGATTGTGGTCAAGGCCATAGCCGACGACGAAATGGTTGGGAATCTCAAATCCCAGATAGTCGACTGCGACGGGCGCTTTTCGACGGTCGGGTTTGGACAGAAGGGAACAGACCTTTAAAGAACGCGGATTGCGGCTGTTCAAATTGCTCAACAGGTATCGCAACGTCAAGCCGGTATCGACAATGTCCTCCACCAGAATGACGTCCCGACCGTGAATGCTGGTTTCCAGGTCCTTGACCAGCCGGACTTCGCCGGAGCTGTCGGTCGCCTCGCCATAGGACGAGACGGAGATGAAGTCGATGGTCAGCTCCA
>DATKAT010000313.1:0-10207 GCA_035514675.1 Acidobacteriota bacterium
AGATCTACGATTTCCTGCCGGCCGGTCGTAAAGCCTCCGGAAGCCCCTCCCACAGCCTTCCCCAGTGTGCTGGTGATGATGTCGATTCGCCCCTCCACACCGAAGTGCTCCGGCGTTCCGCGTCCGGTTTCGCCAAAGAAGCCCGTTGCATGGCAGTCGTCGATCATTACGAGAGCTTCATATTTTTCCGCCAGGGCGCAGATTCCGGGAAGCGGGGCCAGGTCGCCGTGCATGCTGAAGACTCCGTCGGTCGCGATGAGCCGCAGCCGGCCACTTTCGGTCTCCTTCAGCTTTTCTTCCAGGTTCTCCAGATCGCCGTGCCGGTAAATCTTGCGGCCTGCCTTACAAAGCCGGATTCCGTCGATGATGCTGGCGTGATTGAGTTCATCGCTGATGATGAAATCCTCAGGGCCCAGCAGAGTCTCGAACAGACCGGCGTTGGCGTCGAAGCAGGCGGCGTAGAGGATCGCGTCATCAGTCCCGAAAAAATCCGCAAGCCTTGCTTCCAGTTCCTTGTGAATGTCCTGGGTTCCGCAGATGAACCGAACCGATGCGAGGCCGTAGCCGCGTTCTTCGAGCGCCTCTCGAGCTCGGAGGATCATCTCCGGATGATTGGCCAATCCCAGGTAATTATTGGCGCAAAGATTGATGGCTTCGCCGTCTTCAGTCCGCACCTCCGCGCTCTGCGGAGAGGTGATCACCCTTTCGCGCTTGAAAAGCCCGCGCTCTCGGATTTCATTCAGTTCAGACTGGAAAGCGGATTGGGCTTTTGGACTGTACATCTGCGCACTCCGTGCTCTGGCTCTTCGGGCGGCCCCTCCGCCGACCGTCTCGGGTTGTACCGATGACATGGATCCGGAGCACGCAACGACCCCGGAAATCAGAGGGCCTGCGGCGTTCCAAACGCCCGACTCAGGTCGATCAGTCAAATTTCCAGAACGCGCGTTTCAGCGTCTGGGGTTTATTCCGCCGGATTTCTTCTGCCAGTCGGTCCAGAGGTCCGACGACCTCAACCGGCTTCATCAACGAAGCTTGAAGCTCCGAGCTCGACGCCACGGTCTGAATCAATTCCGGCCAGATTCCCTCGCGCCCCGTGACGCCGACGACATGGAGCCGTTTTCCATGGTGTTCGATCTCAACGCTCTTTCTGCCAAAGATCAACTCGTTGGCGGGACGCCCACCGATTTCAAAGTCTTTGTGAAAAAGGCCGAACAGCATGACGCTTCCCCGATCGCGAGTCAAGTCGCAGCACTGTCGGAAGGCCTGGCCCTGTTTGCCGACCATATCCAGCGTAGCGTCGAACGGCCCGACTTCGGAATTGTCGTGACGGGGGTCCAGCGCCTGATCGACGCAGCCCATTTCCCTTGCGAATCTCCGTCGATATGCATCGGTCTCAAAGGCCACCAGGCGCTGGAGGCCGAAATGGCGAAGGAACACCTGAACGTAAAGCCCGTGAGGGCCGCACCCGAAGACTCCGACAGACTCCGACGTCATTTCATCGACAACCAGCCGGGCCAGCAGAAAGTCGTTTCCAGCGGGTTCAAACAGGGAAGGCCAGAACTGCCCGTCCGACAGGTTCCTCGGAATCCGGTGAGCGCATTCGGCCGGAATGCATACGTACTCGGCGTAGGCGCCCTCGATGACGCGCCCTTCGCCTCCGCCTTTGAGCTTGGGAGGCCAAAGACCGATGACTCCCTCCTCCTCGATCCCATTCTGGCCATAGTGCGATTCTCCTGCGATCACTTCCCCTATGCTGAATCCCTCCGCCGTGGAGCCTACTTCTACAATTTCTCCGCAGAACTCATGTCCGGGAATAATTCCGTTGCGAGCGCGTCTGAGGTTGCCGGAAAACAGCATTTCATCGGTCCCGCATACGGACGCCTTCTGAACTTTCAACAGGATGTCCCCGGGCCCCGGCCTTGGAATCGGGCGAGTTTCCAGGTATAAATGGAGGTCGCTGTCCGGGTTGCGCTCCAAGTCATACACCCAAGCCTTCATTTCGGACATTCAGGCAATTCTAGCCGATATATCGCCATGAAGTGAGGGGGGAGGCTGCGGCATGCGGCCCAGTGAAATCGAGGAGGGAGCACGGCAACTCTCGCGAAGGCTCGGCGCAATCGCCGTCGGGAGAGGACGTAATGAAATGGCTCAAAAAAAGCGCTTTTGGAAGACTTTGCAGAATTGCCGGCTGGAGTGGCCCGGGGAATCGGACCATTGCGGGAGCGCCGCCGTCCAAGTTATTTTATTTTATGCTCGCATGGTTTCGCCTGACTGCCCTGGCCCTGCTTCTCATCCTGCCGGCGTCGCTAGCTTGTGCGACACGGACGCTCTGGAACATCGTTCCCAGCGGGCGGCTCATGCACCCGGAAATACAAGAATCGTCCGGGATTGTTGCCAGTCGGCAATTTCAGGGCGTCCTCTGGACGCACAATGACTCCCGCAATCCTCCCCAGATCTTTGCGGTGAAACGCAGCGGCCAATTCATTCGCAAGTACCATCTGGAAGGCGCTGAAAACATAGACTGGGAGGATATCGCGCTGGACGAATCCAACAATTTGTTTATCCTGGAAAACAGTTCGCGGACCGATCCTCAAAAGCGGACGCTGATTTACATCGTTCCCGAACCCAACCCGTTTCAAAACACGCAGTCGGCAGTGACCCCGGCGGGCGTTCTGTCAGTTCGCTTTCCCAACGAAGCGGCCTACGATTGCGAGGCTCTGTTCGTATGGAAAGGAAACGGCTACCTCGTCACCAAATCCTGGGACGGCAGTCTGCCGAAGATCTTTCGCTTCCAGATCGAACAAGGGGACGGGACGGCGGTCTACGAGGGAGAAGTACCGGTTCATACGATGGTAACCGGCGGCGACATCAGCACAGACGGGACGCGGATCATATTGATCTCCTACCTGGCGCTGCTGCTTTTTGACGGCCCCGGCGACCCGGTGGAGATGCTTCGGACGCATCCGCTCATTTCCAGACTGAACGCGCGACAGGTGGAAGCCGTCACCTTTTACGGGCAGGACCGAGTCATCATCAGCAACGAACAGCGCGACATTTTCGAGCTCAAGATTCGAGACCTGCTGAAGCGCAAAGCGCCGTTTGTCCGGACGCCTCGAGAAGAAGTCCCCAATCTGGACTCCCGGCCTGATGCGGGGCGACGTCTTGAGGACTGGAGGAGGGGTTTGTGGCTGGAGGCCGGAACCACCCCGCGGGCTCCCGCGCTGGGTCGCGTCGCCTGGTCCGAAGATGGTCTTCATGTGGGAATCTCACTGCCGCCCGATCTGCATCTGGCGCCTCTGGTTGAGCCGGAGCCGGGAAATTTTGACGACTGGTTCAAGCCGGGGAGGATTTATGTGCTGATCAACCCGGATGGGCTGCGCCCTCTCAGTTTCGGCGATCACGATCGATGCATTGTCATCGGCACGGACGATTCTGGGCAAATCGCCGCGCAATCCCGATTTCTTCGTCCGGCGACGTTTGTGGAAGCGGTCGAGGATCAGCCGGACTGGCTGGATGTCGAAAAGGACGGGGGGCAAATTCTTGTAACCGTCCGCCCGAGTGCGCCCGGCTTCCTCGCCACCGCTTTTGAAGACTCGCGCGAAATCGGATTCAACGTCATCGTAATTCACAACAACGGAGACCTCCTTTCGTGGGCGCCCATGACTCGTCGCTTCATCTGGGATTCGCCCAGCGTGTGGGGAGTTCTGGAGTTGGATAGGTGAGCGCCGGGATCCCTGATCTACGTCCGAATTACTGGAATTCAAGACCCCGAATTTTGGATTTTGAATTTCGAATTCATTTCCCCCGAAACCTACTCCGTCAGTTCACTGAGATGGCGAAAGTGCTCGAGCGCCTCTGGATTCGCCAGGGCCTCCATATTTCCGACCGCTTCCCCGTGAATCGTCCTTTGAACGCTGAGTTCGGTAATCTTCCCGGAAAGCGTCCGGGGAATATCCGGCACTTGAATGATTTTCGCCGGGGCGTGAAAGGGCGAACAATTTTCGCGGACGAGGTTTCGGATGCGGGACTTCAGTTCATCGGTCAGCACGACGCTGTCGCGAAGCTGGACAAACAGGACGACACGGACATCGCCCTGCCATTTTTGCCCGACGGCGACGCTTTCCAGAACTTCGGGAAGCTTGTTGACCTGTCGATAGATCTCGGCTGTGCCGATGCGGACGCCGCCGGGATTCAAAGTGGCGTCCGAGCGGCCGTAAATGACGACTCCCTCGCGAGAGGTGATTTCAGCCCAATCTCCATGCCGCCAGACGCCGGGAAAATGGTTGAAATAGGCTTTTCGGAACTTCTCCCCGTCCGGGTCATTCCAAAAAAAGACCGGCATCGAGGGGAAAGGCGCCGTACACACTAACTCCCCCGGCTTTTCCGTAACGGATCGGCCGTCTTCATCAAAGACCTCGACCTTCATTCCCAACCCTCGGGTCTGCAGTTCCCCCCGAAAAACGGGGCCTATCGGATTGCCAAGGGCGAAACATGAAATTAAATCCGTTCCTCCGCTGATGGACGAAAGGCACACGTCCGATTTAATTTCGCGATACACGTAGTCGTAGCTGGAAGGGGCCAGCGGGGATCCGGTTGAGAGGATCGTTTGGAGTCGATTCAGGGAAAAAGCCTCCTTCGGACGGGCCTCATTCTTCTCCAGCAGGCTCAAGTACTTCGCGCTGGCGCCGAAGATCGTGAGCCCTTCCCGTTCGGCCATTCGCCAGAGGATGTTGGCATCGGGATGAAAAGGGGAACCGTCGTACAAGACGACCGTGGCTTCGGCGGCCAGACTGCTGACCAGCCAATTCCACATCATCCAGCCGCAGGTCGTAAAGTAGAAGATTCGGTCTTCGGGCTTCAGGTCACAGTGCAGGACCAGTTCCTTCAGGTGCTGGATCAATGTGCCTCCGGCTCCGTGAACCATGCATTTGGGCAGCCCCGTGGTGCCCGACGAGTAAAGAACGTACAGTGGGTGATCGAAAGGGAAGCCTTCAAAATCCCGTTCCCGCACCGATGGCTGCGACCGCTTCAAAAACCGGGCCCAGGTGATCGCCCGCCTCGGAAGTTTGCCGGCGCCTTTACGATAGGGGACCACGACCACTCGTTCGATTTCAGGAAGGCGATCCAGAACCCTCCGCAGACGGTCCATGGAGTCGATTTCCTTCCCCGCGTACAGATAGCCGTCAGCGGCGAAAAGGACCTTCGGTTGTATCTGCCCGAAGCGGTCCACGACTCCCTCGACGCCGAAATCCGGAGAGCACGAGGACCACGTCGCTCCAAGAGAAGTCGTCGCCAGCATGGCGATCACCGTTTCCGGCAGGTTGGGCAGGAAGCCCGCCACGCGATCGCGCGGCCTCACGCCAGCCTCCACCAGGGCTGCAGCGATGGCGTTGACCTGGTCGGCCAGCTCTCGGTAAGTCAGTTCTCTTTGCCGGCCTTCTTCGTTCCAGAAGGTCAGAGCAGGGAGTTCGTCCCTGCCGCGCAGAAGGTTTTCAGCAAAATTCAGGCGAGCGTCGACAAACCACCGCGTCTTCCACAGGTCGTCTGCCGGCTGCAGCACCTGAGTCCACCGACGGGAAGCGATGACGCCGGTGAATTCCCAGACGCTCTCCCAGAAGGTGGCCGGATTTTCGACCGACCATGTGTAGAGTTCGTCGAAGGTCCGACAATCCACATTGAATTTCCGGAGGAGAAACTCCTGGTACCGGGTCAAATTCGCGTTCTGAATGCGTCGCGCAGAAGGCGCCCAAAGCGGCATGTGCAGCGTCAGGATACAATAATCGCGATGGCCCTACCAACTTCCGAGCGGCGAACCGGCCCGGAGCTGTCCCGCCGTTCCAAGAACCTACCGGCATCGCCGATCCGAAGGATTTTTGCACTTGCCTCGCAAATAGAGGAATCGGGCGAAGAAGTCTTCCGACTTGATATCGGGGACCCGGACTTCATCCTCCCCTCGCGCATTCGAGACGGGATCGTCCGGGCTTTGGCTGAAGGCGAGACCCGCTATAGCGCAATGGCGGGCATTTCCGCCTTGAGGAGCGCACTGGCCGCGCATATGAATCGCAAAATGGGGTTGGGGATCGGGCCCCAACAGATCGTGGTTCATCAGGGCGCCACGCAGGCGCTGAACGCGGCGATCCTGATGACCTGCGGCCCGAGCCGGACGCTCCTTCTACCGGAAATCTATTGGCCGAACTACCTTCAGCAAGCCATTCTGGGGAGCGTGCGCACCCGTTTTTACCCCCTGACGCAGGAGTTTCTTCCTGACATTGGCCGGCTGCGTCGGCATTTTACGCCCGGGATGCGGGCTTTGCTTGTCAACTCGCCGGCCAATCCGACGGGCGCCGTCCACCTCCCGCGGGTCGTTCGGGCGATCTACGCATTCGCCCGGGAGCACAACCTGTGGATCCTTTCGGATGAGGCCTACGTCGACTTCGTGTTTGAGGGGGAGACGTTGTCCCCACTGCAAATCGACAGCGAATTTCCCGAGCAGGAAAGGCGCGTAGTCGGTCTCTACAGCTTTTCCAAGAGTTTCGCTGCCACGGGGCTTCGCATGGGATGGAGCGTCTGGCCCAGCGTCGAGGCGGGCCAACTGGCGGGCAGAATGAACGAACCTCTCACGGGCAGCCTCACCACACCTCTGCAGTGGGGCATGGTGGAAGCGCTTCGGGAGGACGACTCGGGGCAGCGGCGGGAGGCCTTAAGACCGCGCCGCGATCTGGTGTCAGCCGTTTTTCGCAAGAGAGGCCTCAAAATCTCTCCCCCTGCCGGCGGTCTCTTTTATTTCGTCGACGTTAGACCAACGGGATTGAGCGGTGAGGAATTCGCTGACCAGTTGCTTCGAGAGGAGCGCGTCGCCGTCGTTCCCGGGAGGGGTTTCGGCCTGGTCCCCACGACCGGAGAGAAGGGAGGCCTTCAATTTGAGGCAAGCTCCATGGCGGAGCGGTGCGTCCGCCTGTGCTTCGCAGTTCCGGAGGAGCTGTTGCGCGAAGGGGTCTCCCGCTTCGCGAGCTTCTTTCTCCGCCGCCAAGTATCGGATAAGCGGGAATAGAGAGCGTGCAGGGAATGACCGTGCGAGCCACGGCCAGTGACGACGAATGGTCCCCGAAGTAGCCCCCGGGCGGAACCGTCTGAAAAGGTGCTCAGCGCCCAGCCTGGCCGCCTCGACCGAACTGACGTGGCGGGATTCGGACTTCAAAGGGGTCGAAGATTGGCGATCATTCGTTCGCCAATCCGGCAGGGCTTAGGCAGCGACTTTCTTGGAGACGGGCTGTTAGCCAGCGATTGTAGAGTCGATCGGAAAGCAGACCGACGAATTCTGTCGTAAACTGATGTCCCGGTTCAGCGACCGCCGCCGCCCGTTTTCCGGCGTGAATTCCGGCTCGCTTCCCGTCGCCAGGTTCAATGTCGATTCAGCACGGCGAGGGATCGATGAGAGCCGCGCCCGGACGGATCGGCCCCCGAATCGGTCGAAGTGAAGTCATGAAAACAGCGGAGTTCCGATCAGTTGACTTGGACGATGCGCCCTCCATTAGCCAGGGAGTGGAGCGGTTGCTTGATTCCGGGGCGAACCTTTGGATGATTCCGGCGGTTCCGGAGTCGGCGTCCAGACTGGAAGCGGCGGGGCGCAAGGCTCAGGCCCAGGAACTTTTGGCAGCTCTGACTTTGGCCGAAGGCGCCCGCACATTTCACAATCAACTGGGCCGGCGTCTCTCGGAAGGGGGGAATTGGAGGACCACCCAGAGTCGGCTGGTGCAGTTGTTTGACGAGGTAACGACTCTGATTCACGGCATCTATCTGTTGGGAGAGTGCACGCCTCGGGCCTTTCGGGTTCTGGAATATTTTGCGGAGCGAGCGGGAGTCATCTCCGTTGCAGCCGCTCTTCAGCAAAGGGACGTCGCCGTTGCGCCGGTCTGGGAGCGGGCGCTGGTCGGTGAAGGGGACGACAGCTTCCTGGAAAAGCTGAAGTTGGAAGTTTCCGAACGCGCCGATGCGGGCGACACCGTCGTGGCGCCACTTTCCGTCGGCCGATTTTTGCTGGAATGAATCTTAAAGTCGTTTCGGGCGGCCAATCCGGAGTTGACCGGGCTGCGCTCGACGTTGCGTTGGAAAGCGGCGCCGGCGCCGGCGGCTGGTGTCCGAAAGGCCGTCTGGCCGAAGACGGCCGAATCCCGGATCGATATCCGCTGAAGGAAACCTTGACGGCCGACTATGCCGAACGCACCGAACTGAATGTGAGGGATTCGGACGCCACCTTGATTCTGCACCGGGGCCCCCTGGTGGGCGGAACCGCGTTGACTTTGCAACTCGCCGGTCAGTGGAAAAGGCCTGCTCTTTGCGTTGATCTGGGAGAATCGACTCAGCTGGACGGACAGCGAGTGCGGGATTGGCTGACCGACCATCGCGTCGGCATTCTCAATGTCGCCGGTCCCAGGGAGAGCGGATCGCCGGGAATTTATCGGGCCGCCAGACAATTTCTCATCGAAGTTTTTCAGAAATTCGCTTGAAGCTCGCTCAGAAAGCGCGTGATCCGCGATGCGTTCATGCCTAAATCGCTAACCCCGTGCCGAGAGCGAGAGCGCATGTGGACGATCGAGCTGCCATCCGGCGCCGGCCTCACTTCAACGGTAAAATCATCTGGAAAGCGGAACCACGCCGTGCGCGCCGTTCCAAACAAGCGCATGGATTCCGCCTCAACCATGTTGATTTCCCAGCCGCTTCGATTTCGCGCGAAATCGAATGCGCGCGCGAAGGCGGCGTCGGCTGAGGCCCGAAGCTTGAGAGGCCGAACTTGCGGATAGGCCCTGAGTTGGTGGCGAGCAACGACCTCGCCGTGATGCGATGCGACTCTCCAGCCTCCGCCTCCGGTTTCTGGCAACCGAATCTCGGGCGGGTTCGAAAGATCGGTAGTGACGTCGTTAATGGGTGGGGCGTCTCGGTTCCGAATGATAGCGACTCCGAAGATCAGACTCGGCAAGCCGGCCGGAAGAAGGAGCCAGACCACCGAAGACCAGCCCGTTCGGAATCCGGAAAAGACGACCAGAATCAGACAAGCTCCAAGAATCAGACCAGTCAGTGACCAAAGCGAAAAGGCCCACATCGGCGGAATGATTCCCAGTCGCGCGAGAAGGGGGGCCAGCCCCCACAACACAAAGCCAGCCAGCGAAAGCCACCAAAGAAAAGCCGCCATCCTACTTGTCCACCTGATGCGCCACAGGAGATATTCTAGCCCGGATCTTGCACGCGGGTCCTACTGTGGCGCCCGAGAGCGGCGGGCCTGCTGCGTTGCCGATCTTTAGTTCGACGTACTGCACGAGTACGACTGCGGGGGCCTTCGTCGCGCGCCTTGCATCCTCGCCGCTCTCCGACGCCTCGCGAGGGACCCGCATGCAAAAATGCGGGCTTGGCTGAACCGGCAAGTTCCCGCCCTCCCCCAACTTTCCGAAGCAATTTCCGTCTTGAACTATAGAAACAGAAAGGCGGCTTAGGGTGAAACGCAAAGAAGGAAACGAGTCCGAATTCTCAGCCCCTGCGGAAAACGTTTCGAAGACGGAGTGGAAGTTGACCGAAAAGGATCGGAAGTTTCTGAGATCGTGCAATATCCGTCCGGAATGATCGTGCAGCCGACCGCCATGCAGTTTCAGTAAACTATCCCGATGCCGAAACAACGAACCTTGGGCGTCATCGGGGGAATGGGTTCTGAAGCAACCGCATTTTTCTTCGAACTTCTGGTCCGTCACACTCCTGTGGAAAAGGATCAGGAGCATCTTCCGCTGATTATTCTCAACCTCCCGGACATTCCGGATCGCGGCGCTCACATCCTGGGCCAAGGGGAATCCTTTCTGCCACATCTGGTCGAAAGGGCGCGAACGCTTGCTGACATGGGGTGCGGGATCATCGCGATTCCCTGCAACACGGCCCACTACTACTGGAGGGAGATTCAAGACTCCGTTGAAGTTCCAGTGCTGAATATTCTTTCCGAAACCGTGCGGAAGATTTCGCTTCAAATTGCATCCGAACCGACGCGAATCGGGATCGTGGCCACTCGCGGGACCATTCGCTCAGGCCTCTACCAGTCTCAACTCGAGCCTCGGAATATGACGCCGCTGACCCTCCCCGAAGATCTGCAGGGCGAAGTGCAGGAAAGCATCCAATGGATCAAGCAGGGGATCAAGCTGGGACGGGTCGTGAGCAGTCTCCAGAATTC
>DATKAT010000314.1:0-3664 GCA_035514675.1 Acidobacteriota bacterium
GGCGTTCTCCGGAGTAATCCCGCCGGATGCCTCCACGATCAGCCTTCCGTTGACCAGCCTGACCGCTTCGAGAACCTGCTTTGGATTCATGTTGTCCAGCAAGACGGCATCCACTTCCAGCGCGAGCGCCTCTTCCAGTTGGTCGAAAGATTCGACTTCGACCTCAATCGGCGTCAGATGACCGACCCCTGCACGGATCCTTTCGACTGCAAGCCGAATTCCACCCGCAACGGCGATGTGATTGTCCTTAATCAGGACGGCGTCGTCGAGTCCGAAGCGGTGATTGAAGCCGCCCCCCGTCCGGACGGCGTATTTTTCAAGCGCGCGCAAACCGGGGGTTGTCTTGCGCGTGCAAGCGACGCGACACTTCGTGCCCTGCAAGGCGGCCGCCAACCGGGACGTCAACGTGGCAATTCCGCTGAGTCGACCCAGGAAGTTAAGCGCTGTCCGTTCGGCGCTGAGCAGAGCCCGAGCGCTCCCTTGCAGCTCTGCCATGCTCTGCCCGGACTTCACCGCCGAGCCGTCTTCCACCCGCTTGCAGCAGTTCATCGCCGGATCCAAGATCTTAAAGGCCGCCAGAGCAATGTCGAGCCCGGCCGCGACCCCGGCTTGGCAGGCGACGATTTCTCCTCGTGCGGCGACGCTCTCTCCCACGGCCAGGTCGGTCGTCAGGTCTCCGGCCCGGCCCAGGTCTTCCAACAGGGCCTTGCGGATCGCTTGTTCGTAAAGAATCGGGGGAAGTTTACTCATTGCAGGTCGCAACGGCCGATGCGGTCCCGGAAACGGTCTGGGGAAGCGGCGGATCGTCGATGGGAATCCCGTTCCTCCAGAACAGACGCCGATTCCAGCTCGAACCGCTGGATGGAAAATCGCTCCGAAAATGCGCTCCTCTGCTTTCTTCTCTTCTGAGCGCCGCCGCGATCACCATTTCAGCCAGCGACAGGAGGTTTCGGTCTTCAACTCCGACGTCGCTCCGATCCGCTTTCCACTGACGCGCCGCCTCCGCGGCAAGCTCCAGATCGCGTCGATTTCTAATCAGGCCCACGGATCTCCACATCGTCTTTCGAAGCGCCGAGCGCCAGGGCGCCGGAGACAGGCCCGGAGCGGTCTCCGAATCGGGGCCCAATCGGCGATAGAGCTTCGGATCGCGCATCGGCGCAGACTCCCCCAAGTCCTGGGAGACCGCCAGCGCGAATACGATCGACTCCAAGAGGGAATTGCTGGCGAGACGGTTTGCGCCGTGAAGCCCGGTGGCGGCGACCTCCCCGCAGGCCCACAGTCCTCTGAGGGAGGTCCTCCCGCAGGAGTCGGTCGCGACGCCTCCAATCGAATAATGGGCTGCGGGAGTCACCGGCAGCAGTTGCCGGCGGGGATCGTAGCCTCGTTGCAGGCAGCTTTCGAAAACTGTGGAAAAACGTTTTGGAAAATCCTCTCCGATCGCGACTCGAGCATCCAGATAGACCGGTTCGCCCTGTTGTTGCCGGTTCCAGATCGCGCGCGCCACAATGTCGCGCGGAGCCAGCTCGGCGGCAGGATGTTCGTCCGGCATGAAACGCCGGCCGCGCCCGTCCAATAGGGTTGCCCCTTCCCCGCGAAGGGCCTCCGTCAACAGCGGAAGCGGGTCGCCCTGGACATCCAGGGCGGTCGGATGAAACTGAAAGAACTCGAGGTCGGCGAGGACCGCCCCGGCCCGCGCAGCCAAAACGATGCCGTCGCCGGTCGATTCCGGCGGGTTGGTCGTTTTCCAAAACAGCTGGCCCGCGCCGCCGGTCGCAAGGACGATCCGAGATGCCGTAATGCCGATTCGTCGACCTTCTTTGGAAAAGCCGAACGCCCCGACGACGGAGTCTGCTTCGGACAGCAACCGGGTGCAGTGGAAATCTTCCAGCACCTGAATGTGGGGCGAACTTCGCACTGCGTCGGATAGGCTGCAGGCAATAGCCTTTCCAGTGGAGTCTCCGCCGGCATGGATGATCCGTCTTCTGGAATGCGCCGCTTCGCGCCCAAGCGACAGTTTTCCATCCCGCTCGCGGTCAAATGGGGTGCCCCAGTCCAGCAGCCGTTCAACGCCCGCTCGCCCGCAAGAGACGACCTGTTGGACGAGCCGCGAGTCGGCGAGGCCGGCCGAAGCTCGAATCGTGTCTTCGGCGTGAAGGGCGGGACTGTCTTTCGGGTCGAGGGCGGCGGCGATGCCGCCTTGAGCCAGCGGAGTCGCTCCGCTGCGTCCGAGCCGTCCCTTGGTCAGCAACAGACAGCGAGCGGGCTTCAGGGCCAGCGCCGTCGCCATGCCGGCAATGCCGGCTCCCGCAATGACCACGTCCGTCCCGGTTTCTTCATCCCACCCGCTTTTTGTCAAGAGCCGGGTCCTCGACCCACCTCCATCATCCTTTCCACAGCGCGTCGCGCGGGTCCGGCAACGCCCTCCGGAATTCGAACTTCGAACTGCATCCGCTGCAGAGTGGCCAGGATCTTGGGCAACGTGATCTTCTTCATATGAGGACACAGGTTGCAGGGGCGCACGAACTCTACGTCCGGATGCTCGACGGCAACGTTATCGCTCATGGAGCATTCCGTGACCAGGACGACTCGACGCGGACTGGCCTCGCCGACGTACCGGATCATCCCGGATGTCGAACCGACGTAGTCGGCCTCTTGCAGCACGTCGGGCGGACATTCCGGATGCGCCAGGACCTGAATCTCCGGGTGGTCGATCTTAAAAGAGCGAATCTCTTCTGCGGTGAAGCGCTCGTGAACCTCGCAATGGCCCTTCCAAACGATGATGTCGACATCCGTTTTGGACGCCACGTAGCGGCCCAGGTATTCATCAGGCAGGAAAATCACCCGGTCCGAATCTAATGATTCGACCACTCGAACTGCGTTGGCCGATGTGCAGCAAATGTCGGATTCGGCTTTGACCGCCGCCGTCGTATTGACGTAGCTGACCACCGGAACGCTCGGGTAACGGCGACGCAAGAGTCGGACGTCGGCCGCTGTGATCGATGAGGCCAACGAACAGCCCGCATCCAGATCCGGGATTAGAACCATCTTGGAGGGATTCAGCAGCTTGGCCGTTTCGGCCATGAAATGAACGCCGCACAAGACGATCACTGCAGCGTCCGTTTCCTGCGCCTGCTGCGCCAGAGCCAAAGAGTCTCCAGTCAGATCGGCCACCCCGTGAAAGATCTCCGGAGTCTGGTAATTGTGAGCCAGAATGATCGCGTCGCACGCGCGTTTCAGCTTCTGGATCTCCGCAACATACGGAGCGTGCACAGGCCATTCGGCCGCAGGGATTACCCGCTGAACCCGGTCAAAGATCGGCGCCGTCGCCCGAGCAACCTCAGGAGTGTATTCCAAAGTTGCGAGATGTCGCATGCAAAGCTTCCTTCCATTATGCTCTCTTTGAGCATATACGGTTTCTAAAAAATCGCCGGCCCGAACCGACTGATGCCAGTCTAGCGCGTTTTTCCATTATCGTCCAGCGCGGGGGGCAGGTTCTGAGTTCTGAGTTCCATTTTGCGGGGAAATGTAAAATTCGCAAAAGTCAAGGCCTGAACGGGAATTTCTAGCGGAGGCCGGCTTGATTCTCCACGCTCTTCCCATAGGCGCAACAGGAAGGTGGAGAGAAGTGATTCACCAGCGCCGCCGCGAGAACGATCGCCACACG
>DATKAT010000315.1:0-4425 GCA_035514675.1 Acidobacteriota bacterium
CAGAAAGTTGCCGCCTTGATTGGAGACGCTCAGGCGCAGAACAGCGTCGTCGGTATAGCCGGAAGTGAAGAGAACCTTGGTCTCGGGCCTCAATTCTCGAAGTCGCTCGGCCAGCTCGCGACCGTTGATGCCTGGCATTACGACGTCGGTCAGCGTCAGGTGCACCGGACTCTTTGACGCCTTCAGGAGCCGGAGCGCCTCGCGACCGTCTTCGGCTTGAAGGATTTTGTAGCCTGCCGACTCCAGAACTCGAACGGCCAGGGAGAGCACGGACTTGTCATCTTCCACGACCAAGATGGTCTCGGTACCCTGAACGGGTGCAATCTGGCTTTTTGCCGGCCGCCTGCCTTCGACTGATTTCTCCGCTACGGGCAGGTAGATTTTGAAAGTCGTCCCGGAGCCAACTTCGCTGTACACCCAAATGCTTCCGCCGCTTTGTTTGACGATTCCGTAAACAGTGGGCAGGCCCAGCCCCGTACCCCGGTCGGCAGGCTTGGTCGTGAAAAACGGCTCAAAAATCCGCTCACGGGTCTGCTGATCCATCCCGCACCCGGTGTCGCTGACCATCAGCAGTACATAAGCGCCGGGCTGAACCGAAAGGTGAGTGGCGGCGTAGGCGTCGTCGAGTTCGACCTCTTTGGTGCCGATCGTGAGGGCGCCGCCATCAGGCATGGCATCTCGGGCGTTGATGGCCAGGTTCATGATCACCTGTTCGATCTGGCCGGGATCCGCGCAGATTCGCGCCGGCTCCGACGTCAGCGAAAAAGAGAGTCGAATATCCTCTCCAATGAGGCGCTTGAGAATGCTCTCCATTCCCTCCACCACTGTATTGAGGCTGAAGACTTCAGACCGCATCACCTGCTTGCGGCTGAAGGCCAGCAGCTGTCGGATCAGCGCAGCCGCGCGCTCTCCCGCCTGGCGAATCTCCCTGAAATCGGACGCCAGCGAATCATTTGACGGCAGCCCCGTCATGGCGAGTTCCGCAGTGCCGTTGATGACGGTCAGCAGGTTGTTAAAATCGTGGGCGATTCCTCCCGCCAGACGCCCGACGCTTTCCATCTTCTGCGCCTGCAGCAACTGCGCGCGCAACTGCTTTTCCTCGGAGACGTCTTGTTTAATGGCCACGTAATGGGCGATTTCTCCGCGCTCGTCGGGAACCGGGGCGATCGTCATCTCCTCCTCGAAGAGACTTCCGTCTTTGCGGCGATTGACGATTTCCCCCCGCCAGACGTTGCCGGCCAGAATCTGCTTCCACATTTCCTGGTAAAACGACTCGTCGTGTTCTCCGGACCGCAGCAGCTCGCCGGGTTTGCGGCCTATGGCTTCTTCCAGCGAATAGCCGGTTAGCGCCGAAAAGGCGGGATTGGCCCACTCGATGACGCCGTCCCGGGAGGTGATGACGATCGAATTGTCTGCGGATTCCAGCGCCGACTGCAGCAAACGTCGCTGGGCCTCGGCCAGCTTTCGTCCCGTAATATCCCGCAGAATGACGTGGATCGCATTCCTGCCTTCCACCGGAAAGGGCGCCGCCACAACCTCCACATCCACCGACCGGCCGTCCAGCCGAATGATTCTCTCCTCCATTGGGGGCACCGGCTGGCCCTCGACTCGCAGACGATGAATTCGCTCCAGAATCTGAGGGTGGTCGTCGGGATGAAAAAGGTCCAAGGGCGACTTGCCAAGCAATTCTTCGGGACTCTCGGCCCCGAAGAGCCGCAGCGCAGCTCGATTGACCAAGGCGACCTGATCGTCGAGGTTGACGAAAATGGCGTCCGGGGAATGTTCGACGAGACTGCGGTACCGGGCCTCGCCCTCCCGCGCTGCATGCTCCGCCTTTTTTCGGTCGGTGATGTCTTCGGCAGTTGCCAGCCTGGCCCTTCGACCGCGAAAGCGAAGGGGATGAGTCGTGATCCGAACGTCGATCAGCCGGCCATTCTTGAGCCGATGCCGCCACTCGCCGGCGTCCTTCAAGCCGTCGGGTTCGTAAGCGAGGTCTTCCCGGAGGGCCTCCACGTCTTCGGACGGCCGAATATCGGGCAGAGTCATCGCCAGAAACTCCTCGCGAGAGAAGCCGTAACGGTGGACTGCGGCGTCGTTGACGTCGAGAAAAGCAAGCGTCTCCAGTTCGACAATCCACATCGGAACGGGGTGAGCTCGAAACAGCCTGTAAAAGGCTTGCTCGATATCGCCGATTGCGCCGAAATCCCTCGATGCAGATTCCAGTGACACTACTGGTTCCTCCCGGGCGAAAGTCAACGAATCCGCATGCCGCTCGAGCAACTAACCATTACAAAGCAAATGGGAGCCGTTTCCACGGCTCCCAAGCAAATGCATCGCAATCAAATCGACGACTGGGTTCGTCGATGGCCGCAGTCGGTTTACTTTCTGAAGCTTCAAATTGAGAATAAGACCTCAGAATTTCGTTTAACTTACTGCTATCAAAGGCTAATTCAATTAGAAGCGGGAGTCAAGGGAATTAGGGGCGGTTTGAAGCCTAAAGCGCGGGGTAGACAGCAGCCAGGCAGTCAAGACGCGAGGGTTGCACTGACGTGCGGATTCGAATGCGGACATTTCTATTTTCAAGAAAAATGCGGACGTTTCCGCATGGCTTATCAAGGATCCAAGACATTCGTGCCCCCGTTGCCGGGCCAAGAATTCAATGTCAACTGGATGAGTCGGCTCTCCGCCTGCCGGTTCGTCATACGAGTCTCATTTAGAAATGTCGATGCGGCGCAACTCAATTCGATTCCCGGACCGCCTTGACCGCCGCACCCGCTTCAGGTATGGATGGTTGGTTCGCCAGGGTCTGTCGGGATTAGGCGACGAGGGCGGGAAACGGAGGAGACCGATCCCGTCTGAACGGATGCAACCGCACGCGAGGGCGTCAGGTCGCTTTTGTTTCGGGCTGTTTCAACCGAAAAAAGAGGGCCGGGAAGGGTCGCTATGAATTCAAGAAAGCCTGGAAACGGTGCTGCAATCGAGACGAAAAGCTTGCTGGAGAAGGCTCTGGCATGGGTGGAGTGGGCGGGGAACAAGCTGCCCGATCCCGCCATGCTCTTCGCCCTTCTTTTAGGAGTGGTCTGGCTGCTGTCCTGGCCCTTGTCCGGAGTCGGGTTCGCCTCCCTTCATCCTCTGAGCGGCGACCCGATTCGAGTTGTCAACCTTCTGACCGGCCCTGAGATCGCCCGCTTTTTATCGACGATGGTGGGTACCTTTACGAGCTTCGCGCCGTTGGGGGTGGTTCTGGTGGCCATGCTCGGGGTCGGCGTCGCTGAGCACAGCGGCTACATCAACGCAGGACTGAAACTGTTGCTCAACATCACCCCCCGATCCCTGCTGACGCCGATGTTGATTCTGGTGTCCATCATCAGCCACACGGCTGTAGATGCTGGATACGTTCTGGTCATTCCGCTTGGCGGCGTCATTTTTTACGCCGCCGGCAGGCATCCTCTGGCGGGAATCGCGGCCGCCTTCGCCGGCGTGTCCGGAGGATTTTCGGCAAACTTCGTCCCCTCAGCGATCGATCCGCTGCTGCAGGGCTTCACCCAGTCTGCCGCCCAGGTCATTGATCCGAGCGTCCAACTCAACCCCCTTAATAACTGGTTCTTCACCTCCGCCTCATCTTTTTTGATCATCCTTCTGGGCTGGTATCTGACCGACCGAGTCGTCGAGCCTCGAATCGCGGGCGTCCAGGTGGACGGGGAAAAAGAGGACATGCCCGTGATCCGAGAAGTGGGGGCCAGAGAAAGGAAGGCCTTCTGGGTCGCCACCGGCGTCATGGCGGCGGGCGTCGCATTGCTGATCGCCTCACTGATTCCGCAGACATCACCCCTCCGGTCGCCCGAAGGAGTCATCGCCGACTTCGGCGCTCCGATCATGCAGTCGATCGTTCCCCTGATCTTCTTGCTTTTCGTCGTCCCCGGGGCGGTCTTCGGAGTCGTCGCCGGAACCTTCAAAAACAGCAGGGAACTCGTCAAAGCGATGACCAGAACGATGGAGGGGATGGCTTACTACATCGTGATCGCTTTTTTTGCCTCGCTGTTCATCGACGCATTCGGCCGTTCGCAGTTGGGGACCCTCATCTCGGTCCAAGGCGGCTTCTTCCTGGCCTCGTTGGGTCTTCCCGGGCCGGTCACCCTGGTGGGAATCATTCTGCTGGTCGGATTCATCAATCTGTTTGTCGGGTCGGCTTCCGCAAAATGGGCTCTGCTTGCCCCCATCTTCGTCCCCATGCTGATGCAGATCGGATTCTCGCCCGACCTGACCCAGGCCGCTTACCGGGTAGGGGATTCGACGTCAAACATCGTCACCCCGTTGATGCCTTACTTCCCTCTGGTGGTCGTCTACTGCCAGCGCTATGTCAAAGGAACGGGAATCGGCACTCTGGTGTCCATGATGCTCCCCTATTCCGTCGTTTTCATGATC
>DATKAT010000316.1:0-6476 GCA_035514675.1 Acidobacteriota bacterium
GCCTTTCGAGTGATGATCGTGATCTTGGGAACCGTGGCCTCTGCAAAGGCGTACAGGAGCTTGGCTCCGTGCCGAATGATTCCGCCGTGCTCCTGACCGACGCCGGGAAGGAATCCGGGAACGTCTTCGAACACCACCAGCGGAATATTGAAAGCGTCGCAAAATCGAACGAACCTCGCTCCTTTGATCGATGAATTGATGTCCAGCGTGCCAGCCAGAACGGCCGGCTGATTCGCCACGATTCCGATGGGGGCGCCCAGAATGCGGGCGAACCCCACAACGATGTTCTCGGCGAATCGCTCGTGAACCTCCAGGAATTCGTGATCGTCGACCACGGCGCGAATCAACTCTTTCATATCGTAAGGCTGATTCGGATCGGCCGGGATCAGTCGATTCAGATTCGCGTCGGTCCGGTCCGCCGGATCGGACGTCTCCATTCGCGGGGGGTCTTCCAGGTTGTTGGAAGGGAGGAACGAAAGCAGCCGCCGAATTTCAGTAAGGCATTCCTCTTCGGAAGCGAACGCGAAATGAGCCACGCCGCTCTTGCTGCTGTGGGTGGTCGCACCGCCCAATTCCGACTTGCTGACCTCCTCATGAGTGACCGTTCGGATGACGTCGGGACCGGTGATGAACATGTAGCTGGTCTTGTGGACCATGAAGACGAAATCAGTGATTGCGGGCGAATAGACGGCGCCTCCGGCGCAGGGTCCGAGAATGGCTGATATTTGAGGGATCACGCCGCTGGCCAGCGTGTTTCTAAGAAAAATGTCCGCATAGCCGGCCAGGCTGACTACGCCCTCCTGGATGCGGGCGCCTCCGCTGTCGTTCAGACCGATCACGGGGGCGCCGGTTTTCATTGCCAGATCCATGATCTTGCAAATCTTGGCCGCGTAGGTTTCCGAAAGGCTGCCCCCGAAGACTGTGAAGTCTTGAGCGAACACATAAACGAGGCGACCGTCGATCTTGCCGTATCCGGTCACGACCCCGTCGCCCGGAATTCGGTTCTTCTCCAGGCCGAAGTCCGAACAGCGGTGCACGACGAACTTGTCAAGCTCTTCGAAGGTGCCCTCATCGATCAGAAATTGGATTCTCTCGCGAGCCGTCTTTTTCCCAGCCTCGTGCTGGCGGGCCACCCTGTCGCCGCCGCCGCCGAGTTCAGCCTCGGCGTGGCGTCGCTGCAGCTCCTTCAGTCTCTCCTCTGATTCCATACCAAGGGGGATCCGTTCAGACCGCTTCGACCGGCTGCTTTTGACCCTCTCTCCAGTCCGCCAGGAATTTTTCCTGGCCGATGTCGGTCAGCGGGTGTTTCAGCATCTGCTCCAGGGTCTTGTACGGGAGCGTGACGACGTCTGCGCCCAGTCTGGCGGCCTGCAGCACGTGCATGGGGTGGCGCACGGATGCCACCAACACTTCGGTTTCGAATTCATAAGGCGCAAAGACGTCCAGAATGTCTGCCACCACCTCCATCCCGTCCGTCGAAATGTCATCCAAACGTCCCACGAAAGGACTCACGAAGGCGGCGCCGTTCTTGGCCGCCAACAAGGCCTGAAGAGGCGAAAAGATCAGGGTCACGTTGACCCGGATGCCTTCTTCGGAAACGACCTTGAGGGCCTTCAAGCCTTCGCGGATCATGGGGAGCTTGACGACGACGTTCGGGTGAATGGAAGCCAGCTTACGCCCTTCGCGCACCATTTCTTCAGCGGTTGTGGACACGACTTCCAGGCTGATGGGGCCATCCACGACCGAGCAGATTTCCCGGGCCACCTCTTCAAGAGAACGCCCCTCCTTTGCGATCAGAGACGGATTTGTTGTGATTCCGTCGACGATTCCTAGAGAGGCTCCTTTTCGGATTTCCTCCAGGTTTGCAGTGTCTAGAAAAAATTTCATGACCGATCCCTCCTTCTTGCTGTCATTCTACTTGTTTGAAGTATGAGCGTTCCAGAAAATCGGCGGCTCGCCCTCGTCGCACTGCGCCGTTGTTCGGGTCACGGGCGGCTCCGGGCAATGGCGGCCGTTTCCGAAGCCTCGCTTTCATTTCCATAAATGTCGACCGCCGTAACCTGGTAATACAGCTCCTCCGCTTCGGAAGGCGCAACGTCTGCGTACCTGTTGATGGTGATCAGTTCCGAAGCCCTTTCCAGTCTCAGCGGATTCGTCCCCCGGTATAGATAGTAACCTGCGAGGTCGCTTTCTTCATTCGGCTCCCACACCAGCTGCACTCCTCGGCCCACCCATACGGCCGAAACGCCGGCAGGCGCCGCAGGTGGAAAAGCGTCCCGAGGAACCACCGTCAGAGCTTCGCTCGGTTCGCTGAGCATCAGGGGATTTCCGGTGCGGCTGACGGTTTGGACTCGATAGGTCTTCGGCCGCTCGTATTCAAACGAGCGATCGTCGAACGAAGGCTGCTCCACCAGGATTTGATCATTGATCAGATAGCCTTCGATACGAGCCGGACGAGTGCCGTCGACGTTTTCCAAAGGGGGATCCCATTCCAACTGAATCGCCTCGGGTGACACCCGATGTCGAAGGTTCGACGGAGGGAGCGCGACCGGTTGCTCCATGGTGGAGACGGAAGCAGAAAATTCCGAGTGACGCCCCCGGCTTTCAAATCGAACGATATAGGCGCAGTCACCGATCAAAATAGGGGAGGGGTCCTCGTATTCGACTTTTCCTTCTGCTAGTTCTGCGTCGCCGATCTCCACTTCGGTGTAATCCCGCAAAGGATCGGCGGCCGGACAGGCGCGCAAGATCAGCAACTTCTGGATGTCGAACACTGGAAGCTGCGTTCGCAGAAGTACCCGGTGGCCGCCGATCTGAATCACCTCCGGCTGCTGCGGCCGAGGCGGAACCGGGCGGTCGGGAGGCCGGGGATCCGCAATCTTGGCGCAGGAAACGACCATCAGGCAGATCAGCGTCTGAACGACAATCGGAACTCGATCAGGTCGTCGGCAGCGAGTCGTCATCGCGAAAAGTATTGCCGAGTGCGGGGTTCCGCGTTCCGATTCCTGGGTTCTGAGTTCCGGGCTATGCGCCTCGATCGTTGCGAGTTTCGATCAGGCGCTTGAATTTGCGATTTCGATATTCGGATTTTCAAGTCCTTAGATCCGTGCGCCTGAACAATGAACTTAATGCGAATTTTTCGGAGCCCGGCATTCAGAACTCAAAACCCGAAACGCCGAACGCCGAACGCAGAGGACAGCCCACGAGCTCACAAAATGTATCGTGACAGATCTGAATCCTTAACGATTCCGGCGATTTGAAGATTGACGTAATTTCGGTCGATTACGACCTTTTTGATTTCCAGCTCGGCGCCCTGAAAAGAGATTTCCTCCAGAAGCGCCTCCATCACGGTGTGAAGGCGGCGCGCTCCGATGTCTTCGGTCGTCTCATTGACCAGCCAGGCCAGGCGAGCGATTTCGCGGACTCCACTGGGAGAGAACTCCAGCTCGAGACCTTCAGTGGCCAGCAGGGCCTGGTACTGTCTGATCAGAGCGTTTCGAGGCTCTTGGAGGATTCGGACGAAGTCGTCTTCCGTTAAGGAATCCATCTCGACGCGGACCGGGAACCTCCCCTGAAGCTCTGGAATCAAGTCAGACGGACGGGTCACGTGAAATGCGCCGGCGGCGATAAACAGGATGTGGTCGGTCTGCACGATCCCGAATCGGGTATTCACGCAGGTGCCTTCGATGATGGGCAAAATATCCCGCTGAACGCCCTCCCGGCTGACGTCTGGCCCGTGTCCGGTTTCTCGCCCCGCAACTTTGTCCAGTTCGTCGACAAAAACGATCCCGGATTGCTCCACGCGGTTGAGAGCTTCTCGCGTGATCTGCTCCATGTCGACGAGCTTCGATTCCTCCTCAAAGGTGAGGTAGTCAATCGCGTCCTCGATTTTCATCTTCCTCTTGATCGACCTGGGAGCGGCCATTCCCGCCAGCAAATCCTTGTAGTGGGATTCCATGTCCTCTTCGACCATCAGAGGAAATGAAAAGTCCATAAAAGGCAAACTTTTTTCCTGCACTTCCAGCTCCACCATCTGCTGATCCAGCTTGCCGTCCCTGAGCTCCTGCCTCAGCCGCTCTCGATGTTCGCTGGTCTGAGGAGACTGATCCGTCCTCGACGACGTCTTCGCCTTGCGGCGGGTGCGTCGCTTTCTGACGAGGATGTCCAAAATCCGCTCTTCGGCGTTTCGCTCCGCTTTGTTCCCAATCAGTTCCGTCTTTTCCTGCCGCAGCATGTCGACGGCGATTTCGGTCAAGTCGCGTATGATCGATTCGACGTCCCTGCCCACGTAGCCGACCTCGGTGAATTTGCTGGCTTCGACCTTGAGAAACGGTGAGTTGGAAAGGCGGGCCAGCCGACGGGCCAGTTCCGTTTTGCCGACTCCGGTGGAGCCGATCAGAATGATGTTCTTGGGCTGTACATCCTGCGCCATGTCAGCCGGCAGGCGCTGGCGACGAACTCGGTTCCGGATCGCCAGTGCCAGCGCCCGCTTCGCTTTTTCCTGGCCAATGATGTATTGATCCAACTCGGCAAGAATCTGACGGGGGGTCATATCATCCAGCCGGGGAGTCGGATCGAGAGCGGCTGCCTTAATCTCTGTTTTCGTCATGCAGCTCTTCCACAGTGATTGAAGTATTGGTGAAGACGCAAATTTCCCCTGCTATTTTCAGCGCTTCCTCCGCCACTGTCCGAGCCGGTTTTCGCGTAAATCGAAGCAGGGCTCGAGCCGCCGCCAACGCGTACGGCCCGCCCGATCCGATGGCAATCAATCCGTCGTCCGGCTCGATGACGTCGCCGTCGCCGGAAATGAGAAAAGCGTCCTTGGCGTCGCTGACGATCAGAAGGGCCTCCAAATGCCTGAGCGCCCGGTCGGTGCGCCACTCCTTCGCCAGCTCGACGGAGGCCCGCCGCAGGTTCCCGCGAAATTCCTCCACTTTGATCTCAAACCTGGAAAAGAGCGAGAAGGCGTCCGCCGTCGAACCGGCGAATCCAGCCAGCACCTTTCCATGATGCAGTTTGCGAATCTTTTTGGCCGAAGCCTTGATGACGGTGTCTCCAAAAGTGACCTGGCCGTCGGATGCCAGCGCAACCTGGCCGGCTTTGCGCACGAATATCACCGTGGTGCCCCTGAAGTCCATCATGACCGCTCAAGTATAATACGGGTTGGCGTTGCGCACAGTTTGATGGAAGTGCCGGATGCCGGGAGGTTTGCGTCGGGCGGCTGGGGTTGTGTGAATTCGCCTCGGCAAAAGTTCCGCAGCGCCGTGCAGCCGGCGCACAACGCAAAGGGCTTTGCATAAACGACCTCGATCTCGGAACTTGAATCGAATGTCTTTTGTCACTGCACTGGAGTGTTCCCGCTGTCCGGCCACTTTCTCGCCGGAATCGCCGCATCGGCTATGTTCGAAATGTCAATCTCCGCTGCTGGTTCGGTACGCGCTGGATCGCGTGGCCGCCATTCCGGTTCGCGAGCGCTTGGCAAAGCGTCCTCCCACCCTGTGGCGATACCGCGAATTGCTGCCCGTCGTCGCCCCGGAGAAGATCGTTTCCCTGGGAGAGGGGATGACTCCCTTATTGAAGCTCAGGATCCGCCGCAAGGAAGGGGCTGTTTCCGAACTCTGGCTAAAGGAAGAGAGTGGCAATCCCACCGGTTCATTCAAGGCCCGAGGACTTTCCGTTGCGGTAACAATGGCGGCGTCGTTCGGGCTTCGGCGATTGTGCGTTCCATCGGCCGGAAACGCCGGAGGGGCCTTGGCTGCGTACGCAGCCCGCGGCGGCTTGGAAAGCTACATCTTCATTCCCAAGGATGCGCCCGAGGCGAATATCGTGGAATGCAGGCTTGCAGGGACTTACGTGGAAGCGGTCGATGGTTCGATAGCGGACGCCAGCCGCGTGATGGCGCAGAGGGGGGCCGGGCGCGACTGGTTTGACGTCTCTACGCTGATGGAGCCCTACCGAATCGAAGGGAAAAAGACGCTGGGTTATGAAATCGCCGAGCAGCTGGGCTGGCGACTGCCTGACGTCATTTTGTATCCCACCGGCGGTGGAACCGGTCTGATTGGGATGTGGAAGGCGTTTCAGGAAATGGAATCGATGGGATGGGTCGGAAAACGGTTGCCGAAAATGGTTGCGGTGCAGTCCGAGGGATGCGCGCCGATTGTTGAGGCCTTCGACCGCGGGTCGAGGCACGCGTCACCATGGTCCGATCCGCGAACTTTAGCGGCGGGCATTCGGGTTCCTCGCCCGCTCGGCGACTTTCTCATTTTGCGGGCGCTCCGGCAGAGCGGCGGAACCGCTGTCGCGGTCAGCGAGGAGTCCATCGAAGACGCCATCGTCGAGGTGGCCGAAAAGGAGGGGCTGCTGATGTGTCCGGAAGGCGCCGCTTGTTGGGCGGCCTTTCGCGAACTGCTGCAAACCGGCTGGATTCAGCCCGACGCCGTCGTCGTTTTGTTCAATACGGCCGCCGGGCACAAGTA
>DATKAT010000317.1:0-3175 GCA_035514675.1 Acidobacteriota bacterium
TGTTGTAGTTTTCGCCGTCGAAGCGGCCCGTAGCAGGCTGATCCGCCCATTGAAACCAGTGGGCGCCCACGATTTCGGGCATCGCAAACGCTTGCTCCACATAGTAGCGGTAGGCAACGCCTTTCTGGGCGTCGTCGCGGACTTGGACCAGTCCGGCCGAGAGGCCCCGACCCGGGGTTCCGAAGTGAAACTCGCCGATCAGGACGGGCTTGCCGGTCAGTTCCGAGACTTGTCGCACCCGCTCCTCAGAGACCTCTTCGCTGTAAATGTTGACGCTGTAGACATCGAAGGCCCGCGCCGCCCGAATCTCAGCCGGCGTAGGACGCCCGCCGCCGCGCATGCCCAGATTCAGATGATTGGGATCGTGCCGGAGCACAGCCGCGCTGGTGATCTCCACGTACCGATCGAAAGCCTGATCGATGAATTCCCGGCGCCTTTCGTCGCTGTCTTCGGCCTCCAGCCACTCTTGAAGCGCCGCTTTGGTGGCCGTTTCGGGTCCCGCCAAGATCATTTCGGCCGTCTGCAGCTCTTTTTGCGTAAATGGAGGTTCATTTGCCAGAAAGTAGCCCAGCAGCCACGGGTCCTCCCGTCGGGGGGCGCACTGCTCCCGCGCCCGCTCGTCGGCCTGCCGGATGAACTCCTCCGAATAAACGTCCGGCAGCCCCAGATAGGAAACTTCCGTCTGCCAGCCTCTGAGCGGAATCACATAGGGTTTCCGCCCGGCGTCCCACAAACGGGCATCGCTCCAATTGGCGATGGTGTTCAACCCCCACGCCTCCATTCGCCGCACCGTCAGATCGATCCATTTCTCCAGCCACTCTTTTCCGAGGCGCCGTTGGATGTTCCAAGTGAGAAAAGAAGCGCCGGGACTTCCTTGTCGCCGAAGCTCCGGGGCCGGCGAATCCGGCGGCAGGCGCTCGAACAGTTCCTCGCGTCCGGCGGTGGGAGTCATCATGTCCGGACGCATGACGTCGGCGCCTACGGAAAGAAACAAGTGTCCGTGCGGGTCGACGAACCACCACCTTTCGTCGATCCGCTCCACGCGAAAGAATCCGGTCGCTCGGGCTTGAGTCCGAAGCAATCCGCCGTGCGAACAGAAGCCGAAATCACCAGCTTCCAGCGTCTCCTCCTCTTCGCGCCAGGCGGTCTGCAGCCGTTCTTCTGATCTCGCCTTCTCCGGCCACTCACTGTGCGCGTACTGACCAAAGCGGTCCACCAGCGGCAAGCCTTCAAGCACGGCGTCGCCTGGAGATTCTTCGGCCAGCGCAACGGAGCGGATTTCCAGGGAAGGCGACCCCACCGGGTTGACCATTTCAAAAGCGAGGGCCTCCACATCGATCAGAGAAACAAAGGGTCCCCAGAGCGAAAGAAAATATCCCGTGCGCGATCGGTTGCCCACCGAAGCCATGTCATGTCCCGTCCTCGGGGGTTCGGCCAACATGGACACCGGGACGGCAGCTCGAACCCAGACGTTCGGGTAGGGATGGAACAGGATTCTGCTGAAGCTCACCTTGCCGGAACGGTCGCCCTTCCGGTAGACCTTCAAGTCCAATCGCTGGGGAGAGGAGGCTTTGAATTCAATCACCACGGCCTCGTAACTGGACCAATCGCTGGGGAAGTCGGGGGCGATCTCGCTCAGCGGAATCCTCGCTTCCACCGAATGCTCAGAGGAATCAAAGACGATCTTCCTGGGCCAACTCGGCTCGCTCGAAGCGAATTCCGAGCTGAAAGCCGGCACGATCAACCAGAAAAAGCCCGCCAAAACAATTGCAGCGGAAACCAGCCACTCCGGCTTTCGAATGATCGAGGCAACCAAATCAAACCTCCTGCAGGGGATTCCAAAGACTACTGCCTCCATTCAATACTTGACTCCTGCCGGTCTTTCAAGTTAAAAGTCCGGCATTTTCTTCAGCATGGAGTTGCTGGAGGAGGCGGAGTTGAAGGCGATCCCCTCGCCGCGAGGGACAGGAGCGCGGTTCGCACGACCGGCGCCCTGCCGGGGAATGCAATCGCGGGCTGGAAGCCCGCGCCACGGTTACGTTCCCTCCGACCAGGAGGCCAGGTATGCGTCCTGCTCCTGCGTGAGTTCGTCGATGCGCACGCCCATGGAGCGCAGCTTCAGTCGGGCGATTTCCCGGTCGATTTCGCGCGGAACGGTGTACACCTGACGCCCCAGCTCCCGGTGGTGTCGCACCAGGTATTCGACCGCCAGCGCCTGATTGGCGAACGACATGTCCATCACGGAAGCCGGGTGGCCTTCCGCGGCCGCCAGATTGATGAGCCGGCCCTCCCCAAGGAGGTTGATCCGCTTCCCGCTTTCCAGCACGTACTCGTCGACCACGTCTCGAATCCGGCGCTTGGATACAGCCAGTTCCTCCAGCCCCGGAATGTCGATTTCGACGTTGAAGTGTCCGCTGTTGGCGACCACTGCGCCGTCCTGCATGTTGACGAAATGCTCCTTGCGGATGACGTGCTTGTTGCCGGTCAGCGTCACAAAGACTTTGCCAACCTGAACGGCCTGTTCCATGGGCATCACCTGAAACCCGTCCATGACGGCTTCCAGCGCCCGCACCGGCTCCACCTCGGTGATGATAACGTGCGCTCCCATCCCTCTGGCCCGCATGGCGACGCCGCGCCCGCACCAGCCGTAACCGACGACCACGAACGCGCTTCCGGCCAGCAGCATGTTGGTGGCCCGCACGATTCCGTCGATGGTCGATTGGCCGGTGCCATAGCGGTTGTCGAACAGATGCTTGGTATCTGCGTCATTGACGGCGATCACGGGAAAGCGCAGGACGTCGTTTTGAGCCATGCTGCGCAGGCGGATAATGCCGGTGGTGGTCTCCTCCGTCCCGCCGATGATGTCGGATATCAGATCCTGCTTTTTGGACAGAACCGTCGTCACCAGGTCGGCGCCGTCGTCCATCGTCACGTGCGGACGATGAGCCAGCGCGGCCTCGATGTGCGCATAATAGGTTTCGTTGTCCTCGCCTTTGATTGAAAAAGTCGGGATGCCGAAATCGGCGACCAGCGAAGCCGCCACATCGTCCTGGGTGCTGAGGGGGTTGGAGGCGCAGACGCGCAGGTCGGCGCCTCCATCCTTCAGGGTTCGAGCCAGATTGGCGGTCTCAGTCGTCACGTGCAGGCAGGCCGCCACCCGGATTCCATCCAGCGG
>DATKAT010000318.1:0-4171 GCA_035514675.1 Acidobacteriota bacterium
ATGAGGACCCCTCTATCCTTGAACGCTTCCAGCGGGAGGCGCGGGCCGCTTCTGCGCTCAACCACCCGGGCATCTGCACGGTGCACGCCATCGAACAGCACGAGCGCCAGCACTTCATCGTCATGGAGCTGCTGGAGGGCAAGACGCTGGCGGAGTTGATGGGTCAGCGGCCGATGGCGATCGAGAAGGTTTTGGATCTCGGGATCCAGATCGCCGACGCGCTGGAATCTGCACATTCAAAAGGGATCGTGCACCGGGACATCAAACCGGTCAATATCGCCGTTTCGTCCCGGGGACAGGTCAAGATCCTGGACTTCGGCCTCGCCAAGCTCGACGATTCGTTGAAGATGCGCGGGATCGGCTCGGCGGGCGGCCAGGACGAGACGATGCACGACCACGAGCAGTTGACAGCAGTAGGCATGGTTCTGGGAACCGTCTTCTACATGTCTCCCGAGCAGGCGCGAGGACAGTTGACGGACGCACGCACGGATCTGTTTTCGCTGGGCACCGTGCTGTACCAGATGGCGGCCGGCGCGCTGCCGTTTCCGGGCGACACGCAGCCGGTGGTCTTTGACGCGATTCTGAACCGTTCTCCGCGGCCTCTCTCGGAGGTCAATCCGGCAATGCCGGCGCAGCTGGAGAGAATTCTCGAAAAGGCGCTGGAGAAGGACCGCAGTCTGCGGTACCAAACGGCTACGGAACTGAAAACCGACCTGCTGCGTTTGAAACGGGACTACGATTCGGGCGGCCGAAAAGCGGCCGAGCTTTCCGACTCCAAGGGCGGTTCCGAGAAGCAGATGGCGCAATCGATCGCCGTGCTGTACTTTGAGAACCTGAGCGGCGTGAAGGAAGACGAATACTTTCGAGACGGCATCACCGAAGACATCATTACCGAACTGTCCAAGATCAAGGGGATGAACGTGTTCTCGCGGCCCACGGTTCTGACTTACCGCGACCGTCCAGTGACGCCGGCTCAGATCGGAAAGCAACTGGGCGCCGCGTATGTGTTGGCAGGCAGCCTGCGGCGCGCTGGAAACCGTCTGCGAATCACCACTCAACTCGTCGACACGCGGACCGACTTCCCGCTCTGGTCGGAACGCTACGATCGCGAGATGAAGGACGTTTTCGAGGTGCAGGACGAGATCGCCAGAAAAATCGCCGAGGCGCTGCGCATTACGCTCACGCCTCAGGAGCAGCAGGCGATTTCGGAAAAGCCGACCGACGACCTTCAGGCTTACGATCTGTACCTGCGAGGCCGAAGCTACGCGCGCCGATTAACGCGCCAGGACCTCGAGTTCGCGCTCCAGATGTACGAGAATGCAGTCACCCAAGACGAGAATTTCGCGCTCGCCTATGCGGCCATCGCCAACGTCTGCGCGTATTACCACGCCCACTACGCCCGGGAGGCGGTCTGGATCGACCGCGCTCGCGTGGCCTCTGAAAAGGCGGTTGCCCTCGAACCCGAAGTGCCGGAGGTCATGGCGGCGCAGGCGTGGATCCTTTATGCAAAAGGCGAGTACGACGATGCGATCGCCATCATCAGAAATGTCATCGCCCGCAAGCGCGACTGCGAAGGCGCCTATTACCTGCTGCTTCGCGCGCTCTTCGCCTCGGGCAAGTATCAAGAAGTGGCCAACTTAGGGGAAGTCGCCATCGAGTCCAGCGGGACCGATTACAACGTCTACGTTCCGATCGTCAATTCGCTGGCCGCGCTGGGCAAGCAGGAGGCACTCAAGAACACTCGGCAGCGCGTAACGCTGGCCCTGGAGTCGCACCTCCGGGAGGTCCCCGAAGACGCGCGAGCCCGCATCCTGTTGTCCAGCTACTATGCGGAAGTCAATCGCGCCGATGACGCGATCCGCGAAGCCAATCTCGCAATGCTGCTGCGGCCCAACGAAGCGACCGTCCACTACAACGCGGCCTGCACGTTCTGCAAGCTGGGAAGGTCGGCTGAGGCGTTGGAGGCGCTGACCAAGGCCTGGCGCGCCGGCTTTCGCGACGCCGATTGGGCCCGTCGGGATCCCGATCTGAACCCGCTCCATGGCAACCCCGAGTTTGAAAAGCTCTACCCGGCCAAGAACGGGGAGAGCTGATGCCGGGCAGGGTGGCTGTGGTGGCGCCGGCTTCCAGCCGGCGACTCGGGAATGACCGGCAGGGAGGCCCCGGTCCTACTGGCCTTTTAATTCCAGGAAGCACGGCCTGGACGTGAGACATCGAAAGCCGAGCTTTTTATAAAAGCCGCAGGCGCTGTCGCGGCTGTCCAGGTAGATCCGGCTAAGGCCCTCGCGATCGGCGATGGACTCCAAATATGCCACCAGGAGGCGGCCGATTCCCTGGCCGGCGCGGGCGGCGTCCGTGACCAGGTCGTCCACAAACAGATGAGGACCTCGGGAAAGGGTCCGCTGCAGGCGGATTCCGGCCGCGGCGACCATGGTCTCGTCCATGAAAGCCGCATGCAGTTCGTAGCCTTCCTCCTCCTGCTTTCGGATTGCCCTTAGGTACGCTGATTCATCCTGCACCGCGTGGGGACGAAGCTGCCGCATCAGCGGGAAGCTCGCCAGAATCTCCGCATCCGTTTTTAGGCGCCGGCAAATCGGCTCTTTTACGACTTGCATGACCGTGGCATTTTCCTATAGGCTGCGAGGTTTAAGAACAACAGGGCCGGGATTTCTGCAGGCTCCGGTTCGGGTCTTTGTCGAAACTGACACCTGGCCTTCAACCGTCCCACGCCGGACTTTTCCCCAGCGGGACCTCTCGCATGGATTGCCACTGCGGATGGGCTCCCGAAGCGAAGCCGGGGCAGTCCAAACTGGAAAGCCGGAGCATGCCGCCTTCGATCCGCAGGCGGGTAAAGCCCCGGTCGTTCAGGTAGAGGTCGGGGTGGGCAGCCAGGAACTCTTTCTGCTCTTGCAGGGGCAATCCATCCATGCCGCGAACATAGTGGTGGCCGTTTCGCTCAATATGCTTAAGGTCCAGCAGGGCGGCCAGCGCCAGGTCCTGTTGGACGGCCAAGCCTGCCTGGTTCGTTAAGTCTTCCGCTGACATGAAGTAACGATCGGATCCGCACTCATCATTCAATCGGCGACAGCGGGCCAGGTTGACTAGCGACTTGTACATTCCTTTGCAATTCTTGCTGGAAACTCCGCGGTAGCCTCGGCCGACGGCCAGCGGAAAGGAGTCGAGGTCTTGGTCGGATTCGTCGATGATAACAGGCCGAAGGCGATCGAGGCTCTCTACGTTCATTTCCAGCGCGACTTTCCGATGGAGGGGCTGCTCAATAAAAAGGATTGAAGCGGCCAGCCTCTGCAAATCCGGGCATTGAAGCATTGCATTCCAGAAGCTTTCCACTTGTTCGACTTCCTCGAATTGCTCGTTGCCGTCAAGCGTGCATTGATAATCGTCCAGACCGGACAAGACGTCGGCGATCCGACGCAGTCGCTCGACATCTGCATCCGCCTGGCCCGACACCTTGATCTTGAAGTAAGTGTGACCGTATTCGGCGATGACCTCGGTCAGCGTCTCGGGCAGTCCGTCATGGACTCGCTCGCTGTCGTCCCGCTCTTCCGGTCGAATCGGGTCCGCAAGTCCAACCGTGTGTCGCGCATGTACGGTCCCCCTCGCGGACAGACTTTCGAGAAACGTCTCCCAGGAGATTCCGGACAAATCGGGCAGAAGAGGACTGGGAGCGAGGCCGCACACATTCGAGCGGACTGCCTCATAAAACGATTTCTCCCGGACTCTGCATAGGGCGTCCAGGATGGCGCGGTCGATCAAGGCCGATCCGAAGCTGGCGACCAGGGGATTCAGTCCTGCGGCCGCGCAGGACTCCAGCTGGCCGTAATGGTTTCGGGAAAAATGTCCGAATGGCGTCAGAAAAGCCCGATTCTCCACGTATAGGGCAGCGGCATTGCGGACGGAATTCCGCAACTGCTCGAAGTTGTCGTCATTGGAAAGGGAGGGGTCCTTGTCAAACCACTTGGGGGCTAGAAGTTCCGCGGTCGAACCCCAACCGCCCCTTCCGTCCCTCAGTTCGATGCGGACCCGACAGAACAATTGCGGCGCCTCCCTGAGAGTCACCACTCCGAAGCGGAACGGAAGGCGCAAGCGCACGTCCCGCTCCCGGAGGTCCACTTCTTTGATTCTAATTTCGTTCATTTGATTTCCGTTCTCC